>JBJXGB010000253.1:0-16581 GCA_046152935.1 Cytophagales bacterium | reverse complement strand
GTATTTCGATCAATCAAGGGCTGATGATAAAATTCATTCCTGAAAATGGATTGCCTTACGTATTCAACAAACTCAATGAAATTGGCTTTGCAGAACCAGGTTTCGACAGCACCACAGATATTACTACCTGTCCGGGCACAGATACTTGCAATTTGGGCATTGCCTCTAGTTATGGCATAACGAAGGTTTTGGAAGAAATGATGAAAACAGAATTCCACGATTTGATATATAACAATGACATTAAAATCAAAATAAGTGGCTGCATGAACTCTTGCGGGCAACACGGCATGGCAAATATTGGCTTGCATGGCAGCTCGATTAAAAATGGAGAATTAGTAATGCCAGCCATGCAATTGCTATTGGGCGGTGGCACTTTGGGCGATGGCTTGGGCACTGTGGGTGAAAAAATAATCAAATTGCCTACAAAACGAATGCCAGATGCCTTTAGAACCTTGTTTAACGACTACGAAACCAATGGCTTGGAAGGTGAATATTATAACGATTACTATATTCGCCAAACGAAAAACTACTTTTATCAGTTGCTAAAGCCGCTTGGTGAAGTGAAAAATCCAACCCAAGATTTATTTATAGATTGGGGACACGATCAAAATTTTGTGACTGAAGTCGGTGTGGGAGAATGTGCTGGGGTGATGATCGATTTGGTGCACACCTTGCTGCTTGAAACCGAAGAAAAATTGGATAGGGCGCTGAATAATTTCAACAATACACTTTTTGCAGAGAGCATTTACAATAGTTACAGCGTGTTTATTGGTGCCGCCAAAGCACTATTGACAGCTAAAGACATAGCTACCAATACACAACATGGCGTAATTGGCGATTTTGATCGCAATTATGTAGAAACAGGCGAGTTGCAATTTGCAGATAGTTTTAAGACTTTGGTTTTGAGTATTAATAAAAACGAACCAACTGCCGCTTTTGCAGAAAGCTATTACAACGAAGCAAAGAAATTTTTGAATCAGGCGTTTGAGCTGCGTAAAACTGCCCAAGTGGCCGATTTGGCTGGCAGGGTTTTGGAGGCGATTTGAGTTTCCTTGAATAGGTTTGGGCTTAAGCCTAGCATAATGAAAGAAAATGCGATTTTTAGTTTTGCAAGGTTTTCAAAAACCTTGCAAAATTTGATTTAATTAAACTTTACAAATTGTATCTTACATAATGAACACAGTCAACTATGAAATTTCAAAAACAAAAAGAACGGGTTTAGTGGTAGCCGTTTTGCTTCTCGCTTCTTTTGCACTATTTAGGTTGATTTTTGTTTTGTTTTTTGAAGAGTATTTTCGTTCATTACAAGAATCCTATTTCTATGTAACAGAAGTAATGAACATGATTTGTTACTTACTTATATATTCATTCTTCTTAGATTATTTTAAATACTGGAAACAAAGCAATCTTTGTATCCTAGCATGGTTATTGGTGATATCCACATTAATTGAGTTTGTCTTCACTTTGATGGTCCAATTTAATTTAATTGAATTGGATTTCTTGAAAATTCAGTTTTTGGGAAGAATAAACTTTACGCTGATATTGTCATTTACCTCAGCTATCGTCATTTTAACAAGCAAATTGACCAAAGTCTTTTCTACAACCTATCTTCGAAATATTGCAATTTGTATCATCATCCATTCAGTTATTACTGTTATTATTAAGTTAAATTATTTATATACTGCATTATCTTGGAAAGGGTCAGAATTTATTGGTTATTTTTCTTTCATTTCGTTTGGCCCTAAAATAATGGAAACTGTATATTTAATTTTGTTTTTGTATTCTCTAAAAAAATCCGTTAGCGATTCTACCGCCTCTGCCATGTAATCGCAGATGTTTGATTCTGCTATTCGACATTTGCAATGTCGAATCCAGATAAAAAGGATTTGAAATCCGATAAACAATAATTTACCTCTACCAATCGCCTACTATGCCTACTTTCCCCAAAATAGATTTTGCAACGATCCGTTCCATTGGCAATATCGAGTTTTTGGCCAAACAAGTAGTAGAGGGCTTTATGACGGGTTTACACAAATCGCCTTACCATGGTTTTTCTGTCGAATTTGCCGAACATCGCCAATACAACACTGGCGAAAGCACACGCTTCATCGATTGGAAAATATACAACCGAACTGATAAATTATACACCAAACGATTTGAAGAAGAGACCAATTTGAGATGCAGTTTGGTAGTAGATATTTCTTCATCAATGTACTACCCTATTGAAACCAATGGAAAATTGCTTTTTAGCGTTTTGGCAGCCGCATCGCTCGCCTATCTGTTGCAAAAACAAAGAGATGCTTTCAGCCTCACCACCTTCACCGACAAAATTGTGTACCAGTCGCAAATAAAATCGACCAGCTCGCATTTAAGGGAATTGTTTAACACTTGCAATTTGCTATTAAATGAAAAACCTGCCATGGTAAGCACAGATTTGCCTACTATTTTGCATCAAATAGCAGAAAAAACGCATAAAAGATCTATGATTGTGATTTTTAGCGATTTTTTTGAAGGCATGGAGAATAAAGAAGCCTTGTTTGATGCCCTCAAGCATTTAAAACATCTGAATCATGAAGTATTGGTTTTTAATGTGGCTGATAAAAAAACAGAATTGCAGTTTGAATTTGAAGACAAACCTTACTGGTTTACCGATCTGGAAACAGGCGAAAAAATGAAATTGAACCCAAGCCAATTGCGAAGTGGCTACACAGAAGTGATTGAATCGTACTTGCAGGAACTAAAAATCAAGTGCGGACAATATAAAATTGATTTTAATTCTATCGACATAAACGAAAGTTTCAGCCAGATTTTTATGCCATTTTTAGCCAAAAGAAGCAGAATGAAGTGATTTCTGTCGATTAAAAAACACCCAATTACACGCCAATTCCAAAGCAATCATTACTACCAATATTGAAATATTCGCGGACTCTTTTACGATGTGATCTACCGTTTTTAATGCTAAATTCTGTGTTTCAAGTCCATTCTTTCATGCAATATCCTCGTTATCTCGATTGGTTGATTAACGAATTTGCGATAGAAAATAATATGTTTGTTTGACTTAAATCCGAACAACCCGTCTTTTACACTACTATAGCTTTTTCCCAAATCTGGATTATTGGCAATATCTTTACAATTGTTCAGCAAAAAATCATAATAATTGTCCGCTTGTTGTTCCGACCATGTATCAAATGTGTATTCCCAAATATTCTGCAAGTCCTCTACAGCTTTCTTTGTCAGTTTATAATTTGGCATTCGTTTTTCGCCCCGCTTTTAAGGTTTGAAGATGTTTATTAGGCTCATAATCGTAGGCAATACCACTATCAATTCCTTGTTGAATGGCATTTTTTAATGCCAACACTTTACTTTCTTCAGTTTCCAAAAGGCGAAGTCCAGCACGAATAACTTCGCTCACATTTTTATACCGGCCGACAGAAACTTGGCTGCCTACGAATTGGTCAAAATAATCACCAAGTGACACTGATGTATTTTTCATCTTTAAACTTTCTTCAAAATTACCTAAAATTGGTATATCACCCAAAATTCTGCCTCATTTTCTTGATTGAACACAAAAGCCAACAATTCAACTGCTGATCTCATCCCAAAATCTCATACAAAGCTTCTTTTCTTTGGGCTAGATTGAAATGGTCGATAATGCGATTGCGAGCTTCGATCCCTGTTTTTTCATTCTCCATGAATTTTAAAATAGCCAGTTTTGCTTCTTCCATCGAATGAATTACAAAACCAGTGTTCCCAATACCTGTTGGAATGCCACAAACATTTGTTCCCACTGGTATACATTCGCACAACATGGCTTCGAGCAATACATTAGGCAAGCCTTCATGAATCGAGAATTGGGCATAAACTTTGGCTCTCGAATAGTAATTTTGCAACTTCTGGCGATCCATTTTCTTAACCAAATCGATGTTTTTAGGAAGGTTTTGCAAATGTATCGCTTCATGTAATCCAATAATTACAAACTGAAATTGAGGCAATGCTCTGGCAACTTCTATGTAAAAATCAATTCCCTTTCTTATGAAAGTTTGTTGGTCTTTGATATTAGCAACAGTAAGGACAAAATTTTCTTTTGGGGTATCGCAATACCAATCTTTAGCGTCTAAGCCAAAAGGAATAGTTATCATTTTGCCACGCAGCTCCCCTACTCGACTTATGGCCATTTTGCCTAAAGAATCGTCTACAGGCAAAATAATATCTGCATTTCTGATACTGTAACCCGCACAAAATGAACGTATTGGGTTTGAAAAAGCACCATATTTGATTTGAGGAATATAGGTAACATCGTAGCCAGCTAGCAATAAAACCGTCTTCTTTTTTAGCATATTGCCCAAGAAAGTAGGAACAAAAGTATGGTAATCTGCAAACCACAAAAATAGCAGATCTGCTTTCCAAATTTTAATCAAAAGCCACAAAATTAGCTTCAGTTGCATCAGCAAATTGCTAATAATTGATTTGCTCGGTTGATAAAAAAAAGAGACAACTTGGTATCTTTCTTCTAAAATCGTTTGATCGCAAGCTATGAAAGACCACAAACCTGGATGAATAAATAGAATAGTTTTTTTCATTGAATAAAGTCTCGTTTCGATAAAATAACTTTGCTTACTTGTTACCAATTAGCTTAAAAACAGGTCAAAAATAGCTAGTTTTGAACAATATTAGTCTTCATTGAACACCAAGAAAAAATTTAATGTCAAACTTGCCTTTAGTTTCGATTGTAACGCCTTCGTTTAACCAAGCTTCATTTATAGAAAACTGTATTTTATCGGTTATCAATCAAGATTATCCACACATAGAATACATTATTTTTGATGGCGGCTCAACAGATGGAAGTATTGATATTATCAAGAAATACGAAAGTAAACTTACATTTTGGAAAACGGAAAAAGACAGAGGGCAATCGCATGCCATCAACAAAGGCTGGGAAATGAGCAAAGGTGAATTGCTTTTTTATTTGAATTCAGACGATCTGCTGTGCCTGCCAAATGCTATTTCTAAGATCGTAAAATTGTATCAAATGCACCCGCAAGGTTCTGTTTTCTATGGCGATTGCAAAATCATTGATGAAAATGGCAATTTTGTCAAATTAATGACTGCAAAACCTGCAACTACTCAAATATTAACCCAAAAGCGAATATTTGCAGATCTTTTTTACCAAACTGCTGCCTTTTTCAATGCCAAATATCTAAAAGAAACGGGCTTTTTAGAAGAAAATCTTCATTATTCCATGGATTTGGAGTTGGTGTTAAGGCTATCAACATTAGGCGAAATGTATTCGATTAATGAGCCAATTGCTTGTTTTCGTACACACAAAGACCAAAAATCGAATGTTGGTGTTAAATATCAAAACATTGAAAGTGCCAAAATTAAGGCCAGATACAACAAATTGGATGGACTTATTCATTTATTCCACCACCTAAAATTTTTATTTTTCTTGCAACTTCCCATTTTCATACAAAAAAGACTAAAACCAGCTCTTTATGAAAGATACAAAAGGTAAAAAATCCAAAAGGGTAAAACATTGAATCTTACACCTCCAAGGTTTTTAAAAACCTTGGAGGTGTTGGCAGCAAAAACATTGAGGTGTTGGTAGCATTGAAGTTTTTTGGCTAAAAGATACAAAATTGTAGCTTATCGGTAATCTGTTTATCGGTGAAAAACTAACAAAAGCGGGAAGGATTGTTTTACATGTGCTTGCCGAATATGTTTGTAAAAAAGAAAAAAAATGCATAAAGTTTTGTCCATTTTAAATAATCAATTATGAAACAATTTAAGTTTTTATTAGTGCTGACAACTTCTCTCTTCGCATTTTCGTGTAGCAAAGTTGCTGAAAAAGAAAAAGTTAATTTAGTTGAGAGTTATATTCCGCAAGACGGGCTGGTAGCTTACTATACATTCAGCGGAAATGCTAATGATGAGAAGAATAGTGCTTTAAATGGCGAGTTATTTGGGCCAACCTTAAGCACTGATCGAGCTTCTAGCGTAGACAAAGCATTTGAATTTAGTTCAGACTACATAAAAGTACCTAACAATTCGGCATTTAATTTTGGTACCGTATTCACTGCTTCAGTTTGGATAAAGACTAAAAATCCGAGTCTTAGCCAAAAGATATTTGGCAGAGCCAATGGTAGCTTCAACGGTGGTTTCGTTTTGGGTTTGGAAAAGACTAAAGTTTTTATGGAAGTATTTGACAACACTTCGAAAAATACTTTTATCATAAATGTAGGAAATGCTATAGTTGCTAATGAGTGGACTCATTTAGCAATTACTTGGAAATCTGGAGGTAATTTTATCGCCTATACTAATGGAATTCAAGTGGCTAAAATAGCTGCAAGCGCCAACCCAATTGGTTCTATCGAGGAGCCTCTCATCATTGGTGGTGCTCCTTGGATTCAAAACCCTCTGAATTTCCCATTTAGTGGCTCTATTGATGATGTAGGTCTTTGGAATAGAGAATTTACAGCATCTGAAATTCTTAGCCTTTACAACTCGTCTAAGTAAGCGTTTCTTTGCCTTAGTTGGTATTCTACCGTCCTTGTTGCGTGTTCTACACCAACAAGCCAAGTAGATAAGAGATAATCGTTTTAATTTTTTCGCCTGCGTTGGTGTTCTTCACCAACGCACATTGTAGTTTTTGGCTACAAGATATAATTCATTGACTATCTTTTTATTGGTGAATTTTACACCTCCAAGGTTTTTAAAAACCTTGGAGGTGTTCAACTCGTTATTCGATTTTTACAATGTGGTATTCAGATAGATCAGATATTGATCTGAATTTATAATAATCAAATGAAAATTGACATTTGTCTTAGGTTCGACATTACAAATGTCGAACAGCCGGTCATTACAAATGTCGAACAGCTGGAATCAAACGAAAATTGACATTTATCTGAGGTGTTTAAACTTTTGCAGGTTGTTAATCAATAATACTCCGGAAATCTGGCGGGGCTTACCTCGTTCATAATTTTGTACACCTGGTCGAAAACTGTTTCAATATTGGGTTTTGAAAAATAATCGCCATCAGATGAATATGGTGGGCGGTGGTCTTTGGCTGAAATAGTTACAGGTGGGCAATCCAAATATTGGAAAGCTCCTTGCCCTTCAATCACTTGCTGCATCATGTAGGCCGAAGCTGCTCCAGGCACATCTTCGTCTGCAAAAATCACACGATTGGTCTTTTTGATCGATTTTAGAATGCTTTTGTGAATATCAAAAGGTAATAATGTCTGCACATCTATCACTTCTACAGAAATGCCAATATTTGCCAATTGGTCTGCCGCATCCATCACTATTTTACACATAGCTCCGTAGGTAACGATGGTAATATCGTCTCCCTTTTTGAGAATATCTGGTACGCCAAGCGGTACAGTAAATTCGCCAATATTGGCAGGCATTCGTTCTTTTTGGCGATAGGCATTGAGACATTCAATCATGATGGCCGGATTGTCTGATTGAAAAAGCACGTTGTAAAGCCCAGCAGCTTGCGTGAGATTGCGTGGCACCAACAGATAAATGCCTCTTACACAGCTCAATATCATACCTATTGGTGAGCCAGAATGCCAAACACCTTCGAGTCGATGCCCCCTGGTGCGGATAATCATGGGCGATTTGTGCCCGCCCTTTGATCGATAATGGATCGAAGCCAAATCATCGCAAATCGGTTCTAAACCATAAATAATATAGTCTAAATATTGAATTTCGCAGATTGGTTTCAAGCCGCGATGCGCTGCACCAATACCTTGTCCAATGATGCTTGTCTCCCGAATACCGGTATCCGTAACCCTTAATTCGCCATATTTATCTTGCAAACCAGCAAAACCTTGGTTTACATCGCCAATTTTGCCTACATCTTCACCTATGGCAAATATGCGTGGGTCGCGTTTGAAAGCCGCATCAAAACAAGCATTTATTACTTCTCTACCATCTACCAAAGCAGATTTATCGTTAAAAACAGGCTTTATTTCCTTGATTTTTAAGGGCGAATAATCAGATTGACTATAAATATGCGAATTGTAGCGGTCGGCATTTTCAACATTTACACGTATCAACCAAGAGCGAAGACCTTCTTGCGATATCAAAACTTCGTTTCTAGTAGCTAGTAGTGCTTTTTTTACGCTAGCCACCAAATCCATACGTATCGGATTGATGGTTTTGAGTAGATTGTCTTTTATTTTTTGAAGTTCAACTTTTTGACTGCTTTCATCCAGCAGGCTATTGAGGGCTGTAATTGCCTCATCAACATCAGATTTCATAAATAACTGAAACTCATTCCAAGCCAAATCGCGGGCATTTTTTACATCATCTTTTGCCTTTTTGTCTATCGCTTGTATTTCTTCATCAGTTGCAATGCCGTTGTCTCTGATCCATTCTTTAAATTTCTTCAAACAATCAAATTCAGATTCCCAAGCCAAACGTGATGGCGATTTATATCTTTCATGCGAGCCAGAGGTGCTATGTCCTTGAGGCTGAGTGAGTTCGTCTACATGAATTACCACAGGTACGTGTTCGGTTCTGCTTAACGAAGCCGCATATTCGTAAGTATTGCACAGCGCCTCATAATCCCAACCGTTTACTTTCAATATCTCTACTCCTTTTTCAGATTCGGTTCGTTGGAATCCTGCTAAGGCTTTTGAAATCTCCGATTTAGTGGTTTGCATTTCTCTAGGTACTGAAATGGCAAAACCATCGTCCCACACGGAGGTAACCATGGGTACTTGGAGCACTCCAGCAGCATTGATAGTTTCGTAAAAAATACCTTCGGCACATGCACCATCGCCTATGGAGCCGAAAGCTACTTCATTTCCTTTGTTTGAAAAAAGTTTGCTATGTTTCTGTAATTCAGGTAGTTGTCGGTATAATTTTGATGCGTAAGCCAAGCCAAGAAGCCTTGCCATTTGTATAGATGTAGGCGACATATCGGTAGTGGAATTGTATAATTCCAATTGATTGAGCCAATTTCCCTTTCGATCTAAACTGCGTGAGCCGTAGTGTACATTCATAAGCCTACCGCCCGTAGAAGGCTCGGCTTCAAGATCGGCATGGGCATACAACTGGGCAAAAAATTGCTTCAAATCTCCCACTCCCACTGCCATCATCCATGTTTGGTCGCGATAATAACCCGAACGCCAATCGCCTTTCTTGAATACTTTTGATAATGCTACCTGAGCCAATTCTTTGCCATCGCCAAAAATACCAAACTTGGCTTTTCCCATAAATACCTCTCGCCTGCCCAGCAAACTTGCTTGACGACTTTCGCAAATGATACGCAAATCGTTCATTATCACATCTTTAGAAAGTTTTGTGTCGGTATTTACAGATTTTGAATTCATAAATAGTAGCTATTAATCTGTGAGCGAAGGGGCAATTGAGACCGCAAAAATAGCTATCAATTGTCCAAAAACAAAACAACTTTTTAGGCAAAAAATAGAGCAAGTGATCTTCGCTATTTCGACAATATTTGGATACAAAATTGGGTAAAATGAACTGATTTGAAATTAAAACATTTCCTTATTTTTGCAACGTCATAGCCGACCAATCTAATATTTCTACCATGAAAAAGACATTTCTTTTGTTTGTCGTTTATTCAACATTTGTTGCATTTGCAAGTGCCCAAGCCACCATCAACTTCCAAAAAATGTACCACGATTTTGGTGAGATAGCAGAAGGCGATCAAGCAAGCTATAGTTTCGAGGTCGTGAATTCGGGAAATTCACCGCTCATCATATCAAAAGTACAGCCGTCTTGTGGCTGCACCACGCCAGATTGGACAAAAGAACCCATTTTGCCCAACACCAAAGGCACCGTAACAGCTTCGTACGGCACCAAAGGCAGGCCAGGTTCATTCAATAAAAGCATATCGGTCTTGTCGAACGACCCAGAAAAACCAAACACTACCATTTTTATCAAAGGCTTTGTGAGCAATGTGGCAAAACCAACATATACAAATGAACAACTAAAAATATCTCCCAAAATAGTGATAGAAAAAACCATGCATAATTTCGGAACGGTTGAAAAAAACACCAAAATTCCGTTTAAACTTTCAGTTTCAAATTTGGGTCGTAGCGATCTGAAAATCAGTGAAATAACTTCAGCTTGCAATTGCGTGCAACTCAGTTTAAAACCCGAATTTATCAAAACTGGAGAGTCGGGGTTTCTGCAACTATTGTATGCACCCAATAGCATCGGAGTAGTGAGCGATGTGGTAAATATTAAATCGAACGATCTTACTAATAGCACCTTTAAATTCTCATTCGCAGGAAAAGTTGTAGAAAATATCAATACACCAAGCATGATGAAGGAGTCTAATTCGTTCGTACCTTTTAAATAATTATTTTTTATTGTTTATTTTTTTCTCTGTTAGGTTGATTATCGATGGACTAGCTGCAGGTTTATGAGCAGTTAAATATTATTTTTCATATTTTTTTCAACACTTAACATTGAGTTCATATTTGATATTTAACTTAGAATTCTAACCGTAGATTTTCCAACCATACGACATGAAATTTTACACAAAATACCAGTTTTGCTGCCTCTTTTCTCTAATCTTAGGTGCCTGCGATACTCTCAATGAAAGCCGCACAATCGTAATAAAAGGCAGTGAAACGATGCAACCTTTGATTTCTGCCCTTGCAGATAAGTACAATGAGAATCAAGCGAAAGGCATAATATTTAAAATAGAAGGTGGCGGCTCGCAAAGTGGGCTCGATGCTCTTTTTAATGACAAAACCGATATTGCGATGTCATCTAAATCGGTTCTTAACGAAGATCAAGATACTTTAATGGCTCGCAGCAAAAGTATCAAGAAACTTGATATTGCGATTGATGAAATATTAATAGTGGTAAACAGCAACAATAGTGTTCGAAAATTAACTTCTAACCAATTGCGGGAAATTTACAATGGCGAAATTACAAGCTGGGACCAAGTGGGTGGCACAGGGGCTTCGATAATGCCGCTTTCAAGAAAAAAGGGGTCTGGAAGTCTTTCGTTTTTTTTGGAGAAAATCATGTCGAACCAGAGTTTTACTGGCTCCGTGATGATGATGGATAACGTGAAAGATATCTTGGCCAAAGTAGAAAACGAACCTAATGCGATTGCATTTGTGGGTGGTGGGCATTTTAGTAAGCAAATAAAAGTGCTGGACATTTCAACAGATGGCGTGGAGTATTTTTATCCTTCTGAACGAAATGTGAGGGCAAGATACTACCCTTATGTAATTCCACTATCACTTTATTATGTAGAAGACGCTGAAAATGAGTATTTGAACAAGTTTTTGAAATTCGTTCAAACCAAATCGGCACGATATACCATCACAGACATGGGTTTTATTCCGCAAGTGACTGAGGAATAATTTTCTTTGACTTTGTATTACGCTTCGGATGTTGCCAGTTTATGCTTTCATATTTTCGTCTAGAAAGTATTTTCCCAATTTCCTATTTTTGTCAATGTAGTTTCAACAAAGTATAGACTTCGTTTTTCGATAGTTCCCACACTCTGCCAGGTTGAAATGCCAACAAACAAATATCTTCTATGGAATATCGGATAAGTCTTAAAGTTGGATACCCAACTTTGGCAGTCATTTTACGAACTTGTCTATTCTTACCTTCCTTTAAGGTAAGTTTGAGCCACGAAGTGGGAATATTTGCCCGAAATCTAATGGGTGGTTTTCGGGCCTGAATGTCAGTTGGTTCATCTATTATTTCTGCTTTAGCTGGCAAAGTAAGGTAAGGTTTGTCTTTGGGTTTGATAATTACGCCTTTTTGCAATGCCATCGTAGCCGCTTGCGAAATATTACCATCTACTTGAACCAAATAAGTACGATCGTGTTTAAATATGGGATTTAATAGCTTAGCATTCAATGCTTTATCATTCGTAATTAAAAGTAAACCTTCACTGTCTTCATCTAGCCTCCCTACGGGATAGGCATCTTTTGGAAACTCAAATGACAAATGGGCAAGTGTGGTTTTATCTTTTTCTGGCGAAAATTGGCAAAGCATCCCATAAGGTTTGTACACAAAAAAATATCTCAGTTGGGTGTCGTTGGTAATCATTTCAAAATATGAGTTTTACAAACATTACTAATTTCGTCAAAATATTCGGACATTTCATCGATAAAGTTTAAGCATAGATCGAATTGTGCAAAACCAACCCATAGCCAACCGTAATATAATTACAGAAAAGGTTTTAGACCAGAATATGCCTAATCACAATATATATATTCAAAAAGTAATCAACATGAAAACATTATTCAACCGAAAAGTACTGAATCATTTTACGATAGTGGTTCTTATTGTGCTTTTAATATTGAATTCGATTGCATTGTATGCCCAAAAATCGGATACTACAAGCCATACTTATTTCTCAAACAAACACCACAAAGCGAAAACCAAATATTCGCTTTACTTAGTTTTTCAGATGAGTAGTTTTTTAAAACCAGTATACAAAGTTTGTTTCAACCCGCGAACTAGTAAGTATGATACGATAGCCTTAGCCACGCATGATATTGTGCACGATTCCACCAATCCATCTCATATATTTCATTACCACGAAATGGGTCAATTTGTGCATTTGAGTTCTGTGAAACCCCAATCAATACTATTATTAGATGAAAATCACAAAATTATTGCCATAGATATTATTAAATCGAAAGAAGTAAAAAAACTAGCTGAAATGTACGCAACACCACTTCCAGACGATTTGAAAGGCTATAAAGTACGTTATTACAAGTTGACTGGCATTCCTGTTCACGGTGTGGGCGATGTGAAACACGTGGAAATCGAAAACCCAATGATACGTATGAGTTGCCATGATAAAAAGAAATTTTACCACGACCATGGCATTAATGGGCAACATGCGATGGTCGGTTTTTAGTTGGATATTCAGTCTTTACGCATGTAAATTTTGATGGTGCGGAGGAAACGCAGCACTTTTTTGTTTTCAAACGATATTTGGCCTCGATTCGGGCACATTTTAGTAACTTGCACGCAGTTTTCTTTCATCTATGCGAATTACAAAAGAATGTATCGACCAAATATATGCCGCTTTCGATGTGGTGGAGGTGGTAGGTGATTTTGTAAATTTGAAAAAAAGCGGGGCAAACTACAAAGGCCTCTCCCCTTTTACATCCGAAAAATCACCCTCATTTTTTGTGTCGCCTGCCAAGCAGATTTTTAAATGTTTCAGTACGGGTATTGGTGGCGATGCTGTAAAATTTTTGATGGAAGTAGACAAGCTCACCTACGTGGAGGCCTTGAAATATTTAGCCAAAAAATATAATATTGAGTTGCAATACGATCAGCAGCTTACCGATGAGCAAACCCAAGAACAATCGGAGCGAGATGCTTTGTTTATTGTGCTTGAATATGCCAAAAATTATTATCAGAATATATTGCTGAAACATGCTGACGGTGAGGCAATTGGATTGAGTTATTTTAAAGAAAGAGGGCTTAATGAAAAAACAATCAAAGATTTTGAGCTAGGCTTTGCCCTCGATGGTTGGGACAATTTGATCCTTGATGCAAAAAAAAACCAATATAGTGTCGAGATTCTTGAAAAAGCGGGTCTAGTGAAGACTTCTGAAAAGAATACAAAATTCGATTTTTTCCGAAATCGAGTGATGTTTCCCATTCAAAACAGCAGTGGAAAAGTGGTGGCTTTGGCTGGTAGAATATTAGGAAATGACAAAGGCACTGCTAAATACATTAATTCTCCCGAAACCGAACTTTACCACAAAAGCTATGTGCTTTATGGCTTGCATCAAGCAAAAAATACCATTCGGTCTGAAGACAATTGCCTTTTGGTAGAAGGCTATATGGATGTAATTTCTCTTTACCAAGCGGGCATCACAAATGTGGTAGCTTCTTCGGGCACTTCGCTTACGCAAGAGCAGGTAAAGCTCATTAGCCGATATACAAAAAATATTACTGTTTTGTATGATGGCGACAATGCGGGTATAAAAGCTGCCTTGCGAGGGACAGATTTAATACTTGATAGTGGGCTCAATATCAAGGTGTTGCTATTTCCGGATGGGCACGACCCAGATAGTTTTGTGCAAGAAGTGGGCCATACGGCTTTTCGTGAGTACATGAAACAAAATGCCAAAGATTTTATCACTTTCAAAGCAGAAACCTTACTGAAAGAATCGGCAAACGATCCGTTAAAAAAGGCAGAAGTAATTCGAGAAGTGGTAAATAGCATTGCCAAAGTGCAAGACAATATCCAGAGGGCTTTGTATTTTACCCGTTGTAGCCAACTTTTGGCTATTGATGAGCAGGTAATCATATCTGAATACAATAAAATACAGCTTGCGAACCGTAAGAAACAGGAAATTGAGGCAAAAAATTCCCAGACCAAATCCAACCCAAATCCAGACGAATTTCCTTCTGAAGATATTGCATCTGCCTACAACTTGGAAAATGAATATTCACCCGTTCAAACCCAAATATCTGAATTTCAAGGCGATGAAGTAGTAGAGCAAGAAATAGTGCGTATTTTGATTGAATATGCCGATTTTCCAATCGATGAACAAACCAGATTGTACACTAATCTTTTTCAATATGTGCAGAATATTGAATTTAAGAATCCAAAAGTCGCACGCATCTTTGCCATTTTTCAAGAAGAACTGATGAATGGAAATGTGATCGGACTTGACTATTTTTTGGCAAATCCAGAAAATGAAATAGAAAAATACCTCATCAATCTGCTTTCAGATAAACACGAACTTTCGGAAGTTTGGGAAAATAAACTGAGCATCTACATACCAGCTAAAGATGCCGATAAAATGTTGTTGCTCAACAAGATACTAGCTCGCATGAATTTTGAAAAGCTTAACTACGAATACAAAAAAGTATCGAAAGTGCTTCAAAATACCAGTTTAGATTTGAATGAAGAAAATGAAGTTTATGAAAAGCAAATAGCCATAAAATCATACTTAAAATTGTATGCCAAAGAGATAGGCGACATGGTTGTAAATGGCTGATTTACAATTCTTGAATTAACCATTACAGAGAGGAATATAATACTTTGAAAGCATTCCCATTAGCTATCGGGAATCAATTTAACCAATATTATCTTAAGGGCAGGGCTTATTTTGCAGTTCTCCATATAAAGTTCCATCAATATCCTTTTGGTCGTTACCATATTCAAGTCTAATTATTTTGTTGCAATTTACTTGCAAAACGAACGCAAAGCCCTCCATCGTGGCTGACATATTACCACTTGCATCGTCAACATGGTCAAGATAGCCTGGCAAAGCATTCTTTAATTGCTTAAAGTCGTCACCGACTTTGAATTTGGGAATAGTACGAGACACAATTTTGTATCTAATTTCGTCAGGCATATAGGGAAAGACCAATGAAGGTGCAATTGTCGGCAATAACCACAAAAAGAACAATAGAAAAATTACCGGGGATAAAAAGAAAATGGATTTAAGTAATGGTCTCCTAACGAAGAAGTCCACTAATTTATCTAGCCTTATGAGTTGTGAATACGCAACACCGAAAATAAAACCTGTCAAAATTGCCAATGGAATAAACATAACTACCAAGTCAAGGCTACAAAATAGCCCACCGATAAGAATTGAATATGTGAACGCTCCATACAGTCCTGTAATAAAAGGAAAAATTAGAGGTTTGAATATCTGTGTTGAATGGTCAAGTTTGCCGATGGGAAAAATTATAAAAACTGCCCAAGAAATTGTGATAAAAAGACCTGACCAAAAAATGACTACACCACTATCGTCAGCTTTACCATCTGTCCAAGCGAGATACATTGAATGAAGTAAGTTCATCAATGTCCATGCAATAGTTATTGAGAAAAACCCAAATGCCTGCTTCACTTGATTTAGTTGCGGTGTCTTCATGTAGCCTTGGCTGTAGTGCGCCCGCATATTTATGAATTTTTGCGGTGTAGGAGGGCGTAATTATCCACCGTGACCAAGATAGGCAGAAAAATAAACTCGACAAACAGAAAACCAGCAAAATTCATAAATATGATTTTAGGTGAAGGCAATCTTAATTCACCTCCCACTCTTTCGGTTTAAACGACTTTTTGTTGTTTACTATTTTAACGGTGTCTCCGCTTGGTTTTAGCACAAAAAGTCCTTTGTTTTCAGCGTATTTGTCCACTCCTTCACCTACAATCATACCTGCCACTCCAGCCAAAAGAGTTTTGCCTTTTGTGTCAGGGAGAGGTAATTCTTGCATTTTCTTCATTCTGTCCAAATGTTCGTCAATGTGATCTGTTTTTAAAGTGTTTTTCACTTCAATAGCCACAACATATTTTGAATTATAAATCAATATGTCTACTTCATAAGCAAAATCATTGTTTTTGTCCCTTTGAACAAAATGATTTGCTATTGAATGCACAGGAATTCCCCAATTGTCAAACTTTGTTATCAAATCTGCACGGACTTGTTCCTCAGCAAAACGGCCCAAAGTATCGCCAAGTATAATGCCCCCCAAATTTAGGACTGAAAGTTAAGAGAGAAAATAGTATTAATTTCAACTTTCTAAAGTTCAACGTTAATGGGAACAACAAGACGCAAATTCAGCACAGATTTCAAGAAAAAAGTA
>JBJXGB010000243.1:0-2640 GCA_046152935.1 Cytophagales bacterium | reverse complement strand
TAGATATTTTTTCATTTGGAAATGAAATGCCTTACCGACTTGAGTTGTTTGGCGATGAAATAGAAAGCATACGGACATTTAATCCTGATACGCAACTTTCGATTGAAAGCAGAAAGGCCATTTCCATCATTCCCAATGTGCAGAATCGGCTTATTATGTCGTCTACAGAGAGCTTTTTGAGCTTTTTTCCAGATAAAAGTTTGATTTGGGTGAAAGATTTGAACGAAGTGGAAGAAGTGCTTGAAGATTATTTTGCGAAAGCTTCTGAGGCATTTCAAGCTTTGGAACAAAAACTTGTTCCTGCCAATTTGATCGCCAAACCAGAAGATAAATTTGAAAACTGGAAATCATTTTCTGCTCAGCTTTCTAATTTTCATATCTTAGAATTTGGTAGCAAGAACAAAGACAAAAAAAGCAAAGTTTACGAGTTTTTTACCTCGAGCCAACCACCTTTCAACAAAGATTTCAACCTACTGGCTAAAAATCTTTCGGAAAATCAAGAGAAAGGCTACGTAAATTATATACTTACCGAATCGCACCAGCAATTTGAAAAACTGCAAAGTATTTTTGAAGAAATAGATACTTTTATCAAACCGCAGCATTTTGCCATTTCGTTGCGTGAGGGCTTTATCGATCACAATCTCAAAATAGTTTGCTACACCGATCACCAAATTTTCGAGCGTTTTTATAGAGCCAAATCAAAAGATAAGGCCTCCAAATCGAAAGCAATTACCCTCAAAGAGTTGCGAACATTGCAGCCAGGCGATTATGTAACCCATGCCGACTACGGTATTTCAAAATTTGTTGGTCTCGAAAAAGTAGAATTTAACGGTATTGAACAAGAAGCCATTCGCTTGGTTTTCAAAGACAATGACTTGATGAAAGTGAGCATTTTGCAGCTGCACAAAATTGCCAAATATGCTGGAAAAGATGGCGAAGTGCCCTCCATGAGCAAGTTGGGCAGTCCTGAATGGGAAAATCGCAAAAAAGCTGTAAAGAAAAAAGTAAAAGAAATAGCGATAGATCTCATTGGATTGTATGCAAAACGCAAAGCAGCACCGGGCTTTGCATTTTCAAAAGATAATTATTTGCAGGCCGAATTGGAAACTTCATTCATTTATGAAGATACGCCCGATCAAGCCAAAGCAACGGAAGCCGTAAAAGATGATATGATGAAACCACACCCCATGGACCGATTGGTATGTGGCGATGTGGGTTTTGGAAAGACAGAAATTGCCATCAGAGCTGCTTTCAAAGCCGCTTGCGATGGAAAACAGGTAGCTGTGATGGTACCAACCACCATTTTAGCGATGCAACATTACAAAACCTTTAGAGATAGATTAGAAAAATTTCCTGTCAAGGTAGAATATGTAAGTCGATTCAGAACCAATAGCCAGATCAAAGAAACTTTGAACCGTGTAGCCGAAGGTAAAACTGAAATCCTCATTGGCACGCACCGCATTGTGAGCAAAGATGTAAAGTTTATGAATTTAGGCTTGATGATTATTGATGAAGAGCAGAAATTTGGCGTAGCCGTGAAAGAGAAACTCAAAGAATTGAAAGTGAATGTGGATACTTTGACGTTGACAGCCACGCCCATTCCCCGAACGCTACAATTTTCTTTGATGGGAGCCAGAGATTTATCCATTATCGCCACTGCTCCACCCAATAGACAACCCGTTACTACCGAGGTGCATACCTACAATGAAGCCATATTGCGAGATGCCGTTAGTTTTGAAATAAAACGTGGCGGTCAGGTGTTTTTTGTACACAACCGTGTGAGCGACTTGTATACTTTGGCCGATTTGATAAAAAGGCTCGTGCCCGACAGCAAAGTGGCGGTCGCTCATGGGCAAATGGATGGCGAAGATTTGGAAAAAGCCATGCTAAAATTCATAGATGGTGAATTTGACGTGTTAGTGTCTACAAATATCATTGAATCTGGGCTAGATATTCCCAATGCCAATACCATTCTTATCAACAATGCCCATCATTTTGGCGTATCAGATTTGCATCAAATGCGTGGGCGTGTGGGCAGATCGAATAAAAAAGCCTATTGCTATCTATTGGCACCTCCTGTTTCTACTTTAACAGGCGATGCACGCAAAAAACTATCAGCTTTAGAAGAATTTAGCGAATTGGGCGATGGCTTTAAAGTAGCCATGCGTGATTTGGATATTCGCGGTGCTGGCAATTTGTTAGGTGGCGAACAAAGCGGATTTATCACTGATATTGGTTTTGAATTGTATCACAAATTGCTCGATGAAGCCATTCAAGAGTTGAAAGAAACAGAGTTTAGGGCACTTTTTGAGACGGAAATTGCCATCAAAAAAGATATTTTACCAGATTGTAGCATCGAGACTGATCTGGCCATTCTGATACCAGACCATTACGTGAGCAATATTTCTGAACGATTGAGTTTGTACAATGAATTGGATAACCTGAAGGACGAAACCGAACTTGATGCTTTTATTGTAAAAATACTTGACCGATTTGGGCCATTGCCACAGGAAGTAATCGACCTGACAGAAACAGTAAAACTGCGCTGGATAGCCGAAAAAGTAGGTTTCGACAAACTTTCCATCAAAAACGGGTTGATGAAATGCCACTTTGCAGCCATGTCGAACAAAGAGTATTTCA
>JBJXGB010000236.1:0-17938 GCA_046152935.1 Cytophagales bacterium | reverse complement strand
GAAATGAGCTCATTAGCTGTGCCATACAATTCGTATTTAATGTACAAATTGTAAAAACCATAGTCGATGGTGTTTCGCACATTGTACAAAATATTGTATTTTAATGTAGTGTCTTCAATGTTAAAAGTATACGTTTTTGCACTATCTGCATACCAGGTTCTTTCAGCAAAATCGATGTTGGTTTCGTACACACGGTATTTGTCGCAACTTGATAGCAGTGATAGCAAAATCATCAAGATTACAAGCGCTTTAGAGGCTTTCAAAATCATCTCCTTTTCTTAAAATTAGGATTATTTGGTTTCAAATTAGAAGATGGTCTGTTTTTGCTTCGCAATCTATCATCCAGTTTTTGAATATCGTTGTTGAGTTTGACAGGTGCTTTAGCAGTGGTATTTTCAAATAAATCTTTCGGATTCAATGTATTTGGCTTTACGCCTTTTTTATTTAAGGCAATAATTTCTTCTACTTCCACGGTGCTAAGTTGATGCCAATTGCTTTCTCCACTATAGGAAAACCACATCAATTTCCTGAAAATATCTGTTTTTTGTAGCGATGCCGAGCCAATTTGCGTTTGCAAAGGCGATTGCACTTCGGGCACATCTTTCAAAGCAAGCATATAAGTATCCAGCTCATAATTCAAGCAGCATTTCAATCGGCCACATTGTCCAGATAGTTTTTGAGGATTGAGCGATAAATTTTGGTAACGAGCAGCCGAAGTATTTACACTTTTGAAATCTGTAAGCCAAGTTGAACAACACAATTCTCGACCACAAACCCCAATACCACCCAATCTACTGGCTTCTTGACGCAAACTTATCTGCTTCATTTCTATACGCACCTTAAATTCGGTGGCAAGTCTTTTGATAAGTTCTCTAAAATCTACCCTGTCTTCTGCGGAATAATAAAAAGTGGCTTTTTTGCCATCCAGCTGAAACTCGATGTCAGAGATTTTCATTTCTAGCTTCAATTCGCTCACAATTTCTCTAGTGCGATACATCGTAGGCAGCTCTCGCAATTTCACATTTTCGTGCTTTAACAGCTCTTCTTTGGTAGCAATCCTGCTTATCAGTAGCATTTCTGGCGACTCTGTTATGCCTTTTTTCTTCATTTGCAGCCCTACCAATTCGCCTTGTAAGGCTACATGGCCAATATCTTGACCAGAAACTGAATCTACAATAATGGCATCGCCAGTGTGTAATTCGAGTGCATTGGCATTTTTTAAAATCTCTTTTCTACCCCCTTTAAATCGAACCTCAACAAATGGAAAGCGGTCTGCTGGCGATACTTCTACCATGCCAGAAAGCCAGTCGAAAGTGTTTAATTTATTGCAACCACCTGTCGAGCATCCCCCACTTTTTCCGCACCCGCCACCTGTCGAGCAGCCACCTGATGAACATGAACCACAACCCATTTTTATTTCTATTTGTATTCCTTTTATATTTTTTTAGCCTGCAAATATATAGATTAAAAATAGTGATCGTACACGATAAATTTTAACTAGGTAAATGCAATTTTTGCAATATGTGTTGTTGCGTTTTAAAGCAATGCTTCGGTTCTTAGAATAAAAAAAAATGACGAATACCCGACCCCGAATAATTCATAAAAGTGCATCTATTTCCTCTTTCGTAAGACCCGTTGATGTAATAATAACCTCTGTAGAGAGGCCTAGCTTTTTTAATTGCCTAGCAGTTTCGATTTTTCCTGCAATTATACCTTTCTGGATACCTTTCTCGATTCCTTTCACCATTCCTTTCACCATTCCTTTTTCGATTCCTTTCTCGATTCCTTTCTCAATGCCTATTTCCATTCCCTGCGCCATTCCTTTGTCCATTCCTCTCTTTTCGGCTCTTTCCATTCCTAATTCAAATCGACCTCGCTCATCTTGCTCTCGTATAAATATTTTATTATAGGCATCTAAATCGTCTTTTGTCCAATTAAACTTATTGGCTTGGTTGAAAGCATCCTTTAAACCATCGTCTGTAATCGTATTTGGAATTACATCTAAATTTTCAGCATTTTTTATAAAATATACCCATTGGTCAATAATGCTCGTTAGTTCATCAGCCTTTTTGTTGAATTTTTTAAGCTCAATAAAAGTAAATTCCATGTTTTGAACCACATTCTCTCCCGTCTCAGTATCCAAAATCTTATGACGGCTCAAGTAATTTTTGTTTTGAGTTACGTCAAAACTCAAAATACCAATAAAAAATGTTGGCTTTAAGTCTGGATAAAGATCGCCTCTCTCAATTTGGTCTGTATAGCTTTGAGAAGCATAATACAACACGCGCTTATCAAAATCTTTGGGCTCCGCTACCTGCATTTCAACAAGAAAAGTATTCCCTTGTTTATCGGTGGCTTTTACATCCACAATAGTAACTCTTCCGCCACTATATTGCGGAAGTTGATAGGGATTCTTGATCGTCACATCTTTAATTTGGTACCCATCACTAAAATTTAATACCGCATTTAAAAATGAAATCAAGGCAGTTTTCGTATTCTCGTTGCCGAAAATTTTCCTAAAGGCAATATCGTTTGTTACATCTACAAATTTCATAGTTGCGAATTTACAAATTTAATTTCATGTGAAACTTAGTAATCGATTCTATGCTCCATTTTCGACCATTTTTCAAATACTTTCAAAGCTTCATTTCGCTCCAGCGCATAAAAAGGGATTTTCCTTTCAGAAAAGCCCACATTGAGTTCTTTATAGATGAATTCGTCATCAAAACCGATTTTGGCAGCATCTTTCCTTGTATTGGCATAATAAACAGCCGTAGGTCGGGCCCAATAAATTGCGCCAAAACACATTGGACAAGGCTCGCATGAAGTGTATATTTCACAACCATCTAACTGGAAAGTTTGTAAATTTTTACACGCATTTCGTATCGCTACGATCTCAGCGTGCGCAGTTGGATCGTGGCTGGAACTTACCTCATTATAGCCCTCGCCAACTATTTCGCCATTTTTTACTACTACGCAGCCAAACGGACCGCCTTTACTGTTCTCCGATCCAAAAGCAGATAAACCAATTGCTCTATCAATAAATTTCGTTTTTTCCATCATGTGAATATAGCTTTTATTGGTTTTGAGAACGAATTTTGCTTGCTTTGTCATCAACGTTTTATTTAAATCCCGCAAAATGAACCATCTTTTTTTGGTAGAAGAATTAATAAAAATTGTAAAATTGGCTGGCGATAAAATATTGGAGGTATACCATAATGAGGCTCTTTTTAATCAAATTGAAAGGAAGGCCGACAATTCTCCAGTCACCTTAGCCGATCGATTGGCAAACCAGATAATTGTTGACAACCTTCAAAAACGCATGCCACATATTCCGATTATTTCAGAGGAAGGCAAAAATATTCCTTATGAAGAAAGACGAAACTGGCACACCTTTTGGTTAGTTGATCCGCTCGATGGCACCAAAGAATTCATCAAGCGAAACGGACAATTTACTGTGAACATTGCTTTAATAGAAAGTGGAGTCCCTACCGTTGGCATCATTCAATTGCCTGTTTCTGGCAATATTTACTATGCCCATTCCAATCATTCTTTTAAAATGATAAATGGCATGCACGAAGAAATAAAAGTGAACTCTAAAAAAAACAATTTGACAGCCATAGGAAGCAGTTCACATGCCTCAGAAAGAGAAAATGCATTTTTGGCTAATTTTGATATCGAAAAGCAAATACGAGCGGGCAGTTCACTTAAATTTTGCTACGTAGCAGAGGGCACAGCAGATATTTACTATAGAGAAGGGCCTACGATGGAATGGGATACAGCCGCAGGCCATGCTATAGTCGCTGGAGCAGGCGGGAAAGTAGAAGGCTTGTCTTACAATAAACCAAATTTGCTCAACGGTTCGTTTTGCTGTTATGGTTTCTAAGAAGGCCAGAAAAACAACTGCCTCTTCTTAACATAAACCCAATACGATAGACATTTCATCGGCATCATATCGACCAGAAAAAAGAAAAGCTCAATATGGTTAGCATACTGAGCTTTTAATTGCAGGCACTTAATAGAGATGTATTAATTAGCTACACGCACGTTAACTGCGTTTAGACCTTTTTTACCTTCTTTAAGTTCAAAAGTAACATCGTCATTTTCACGAATACGGTCTACTAAACCAGATACGTGTACGAAATACTCTTTGTCTGAACCTGATTCTTTAACGAAACCGAAACCTTTGGTTTCATTAAAGAATTTTACTTTACCTTCTTTCATTATGATGGATTGTGATTATGATAAGGCACAATTTTACATCTAATTATTTATATATACTAATAAATTTACTTTATAAAACAAATATTTTGCACTATTTAATTGTTCACAATGCCCGCAGCGAAATAAAAAAGCCTTTATACATTGCATAAAGGCTTTAAATCTATTCAAACCATTTAGTGAAACCCGCCTTAGGCTCAGTTTCAAAGCTGTAATGCTAATTTTTGGCGGCTCTTAAAGCAGCAATTTTCTCTTGTAAGTTTTTAACTTCAAATCCTTTTTCTAAATTTAGTCCAGATTGCATGGCTTTGATGTAAACTGCAATCGCTTCAGTAGGCTGATTGCTTAGCAACAAATAATCTCCTTTAATTTCAAGATTATAGGCCGATTCTTTAATACTCAAAGATTTAGTTAGCCACTCAGATGCTTGTGTTAAGTTGGTTTTTTGAGCTACGCAAATGGCAGCGGCATCTGCTAAGGCCTTCCAATCATCTGGTGTAGCATTCTCTACAATTTGTCTAGATTTCAAAGTAGCTTTATCATCTTTTGTGCGGGCAAATGCTTGCGATGATGTAAATACTAGTGCGAAAAGTGCGATTTTAACGATGTTCTTCATTGTCTTTTTTTTTGGTTTAATAAATAATTTTAAATTATGCCTCAAACCTAATGTACTTTTTCCAGCTAGTATTCATATTTAGACGAAATACAATTTTAAACCTCTATACTGCAGATTCAAGTTAAAAACCTGCATTTTCACTCATTTATTGTTGTTCGACTATCAAAACCTGCATTTTGTCTAAGCACAAAAGTACAGTACCTAAATATCCTTATCTTTGGTATCGATATTTGACATAAACAGAGCATGTTTATGATAAGAAATTCGGCTAAATAGGCTGTTTAATGCCAATTAAAATGTGAAATATGGTTTTCAATCCTATAGTTAATTTCATTCTCAACAATAGAATGCTTAGGCATTTTCTATTTTGGTTTTCTTATGCGGTATTCAACATTATGCAGACTGGCATCTTGGAAGAAATAGATTTGCTGTTTGAAACGCAAGTATTTCTTTGTTTACTGCCTATCAAAATGTTGTTCACGTACATCGTTTTGCACTTCTTTTTCACTCAGTTCATTCTGAAAGGCAGGATATTTGCCTACCTACTGTCTATTATGGCCATAATGCCTTTTGCAATTTTGGCACAACGTGCCGCTGCTCATTACTTAATTTATCCGTACTATCATCCAGAGAGTGTTGCCAAAGGCCTTTTTTGCCAACCTTGCCTTATTTATGGCTTTTTTAGTTTCTTCTTCATTATAGGCTATGCGACTTCCCTCAATGTATTCAAGCATTGGTACTTCGACCAGCAAGCCGCTCAGAAATTGTACAAAGAAAAACTCGAAGCAGAACTTAAATTCTTAAAAGCTCAAATTCATCCCCATTTCCTGTTCAACACGCTAAATAACTTGTACGCATTGACTTTAAAAAAATCAGATCTCGCACCAGAAATGGTACTGAAGCTTTCCGATCTATTAAATTATATGCTTTATGAATGCAATGCTGAAAAAGTAAACCTTCAAAAGGAAATCGCACTGATCGAAAACTATCTTAACATAGAAAAAATGAGGTATGGCTTCAATTTGAAAGTTGAATTTATCAAGCAGGGCAATTTTGAAAGTACCAAAATAGTACCTATGCTCATTTTGCCTTTTATTGAAAATGCTTTCAAACACGGTCTTAGTGACCAAATTGAAAACTGCTTCGTAAAAATTAGTGCGATAGTTGAAGGCGATTTTTTTGAATTTCGGGTGGAGAATTCTAAAAATAAATATTCAAAAAACCAATCAGACCCACAAAAGTACAAAGAAGGAATAGGGCTAAAAAATGTCAAAAGGAGGCTTGAACTTCAGTATAAAAATAGATATGAACTTCAAATAGATGAAACAGATTCCATTTTTGTGATAAATATGCGATTGAGAATTGAGGAATCTTCGTCCGAAAAATCGGTAGATCAACAATTTACTTTGAGTGAAATTTAACAAATCTGTAGATAATGAACAAGATACGGTGCATGATAGTGGATGACGAACCACTGGCTATTGAGATAATGGAGTCGTACGTAGATCGAATAGATCAATTAGAATTAGTAAAAAAATGCAGCAATGCAATAGAAGCTTTTTCGGAGCTTCAAAAATCGCAAGTGGATGTTATTTTTCTGGATATCCAGATGCCAAAACTAAGTGGCATCGATTTCTTAAAAACTATCAAAAATCCACCCAAAATTGTACTTACTACTGCTTATCGAGAATATGCTCTCGAAAGCTACGAACTCGAAGTATTTGACTATTTGTTGAAACCTATTCCTTTTGAGAGGTTTTTAAAAGTAGTGAGCAAACTTAATCAAGCAGTGACATCCGTAAATTCAAATCAAACCAGCATTGAAAGAGTAGAGTTGGAAAATTTGGTTCACGCGAAAGATGATCTAGGCCTATTTATCTACGTAAATGTTGATAAGAAAATGATAAAAGTGAATCTTGATGAAGTGTATTATGTGGAAAGCCTAAAAGATTATGTAAAAATCAAAACCAAAGCCCCCAAAGATTTAATTACGCATATGCAGATAGGAGTGCTTGAACACAAATTGCAGAATCATAATTTCATCCGCATTCATCGTTCGTATTTGGTAAATAAAGCAAAAATAGAATTTTTTACTGCTACTGATATTGGAATAGCAGGATTGGAAATTCCAATTGGGAGAAATTACAAAAACGAGGTGATGAGGGCTTTACAGCAAGATGTTGGTATTTGAGCAACTAATCTTAGACTACAACAGATTCGGCCAACACAATTACCTTGTTATCTACTACTTCTACCAAGCCACCTGCTATTTGAAAAAATTCGGCATCTTTGCCCGTTCTTACTCGTATTTTGCCCGCAGCGAGCGTTGAAACTATTGGAGCGTGGTTTTTCAATACCTCAAAAGAGCCAACTGTACCAGGCAGTTGCACGCCATCTGCTTCGCCTTCAAACACTTTTTTGTCGGGTGTTACTATTTCTACTTTCATTTTTTTCAGGAATCAAGAATTAAGTAACAGGAATCCGGTACGAGGTGACAGGTTGATACCTGATTCCTCATACCTGAAGCCTATTTTCAGTTAATTTGCTTCGGCCAGCATTTTTTCGCCTTTCGCTTTTGCTTCTTCTATGGTTCCTACCAAGTTGAAAGCTGCCTCTGGAAGGTGATCGTAATCGCCAGCCATGATGGCATTGAAGCCTTTTATAGTATCTTTAATATCAACCAAAGCACCTTTTAAGCCAGTAAATTGCTCAGCCACGTGAAATGGTTGAGACAAAAAGCGTTGCACCCGTCTCGCACGATACACTACCAATTTATCATCTTCAGAAAGCTCATCCATACCTAAAATGGCAATGATATCTTGCAATTCTTTGTAGCGTTGTAAAAGCTCTTTCACATTTTGAGCACAAAGATAATGCTCTTGTCCTACCACTTCTGGTGTCAAAATTCTAGAAGTTGAATCCAAAGGATCAACAGCAGGATAAATACCCAACTCGGCAATTTTTCTTGAAAGTACAGTAGTGGCATCCAAATGCGAGAATGTAGTAGCTGGCGCTGGATCTGTTAAATCATCTGCAGGTACGTAAACAGCTTGTACTGAGGTAATTGAACCTTTCTTTGTAGAAGTGATGCGCTCTTGCATAGCTCCCATTTCAGTAGCTAAAGTTGGTTGGTAGCCTACAGCTGAGGGCATACGACCAAGCAAGGCTGAAAGCTCAGAACCTGCTTGGGTAAAACGGAAAATATTATCGATAAAGAAAAGAATGTCTTTGCCAGGACCATCGCCATCGCCATCGCGGTAATATTCAGCAATAGACAAACCTGTCAAAGCAACACGCGCACGTGCGCCAGGTGGCTCGTTCATTTGTCCGAATACAAATGTAGCTTGAGATTTTTCTAATTCGTGGTAATCGACTTTCGTCAAATCCCAACCACCTTCTTCCAAAGAATGTGTGAATGCTTCGCCATATTTTACAATGCCAGATTCAATCATTTCACGAAGTAAATCATTTCCTTCGCGTGTTCTTTCACCTACACCGGCAAATACAGAAACACCGGCATAAGCCTTGGCAATATTGTTAATTAATTCTTGAATCAATACTGTTTTGCCAACACCAGCACCACCAAACAATCCAATTTTCCCTCCTTTTGCATAAGGCTCAATTAAGTCAATAACTTTAATACCTGTAAAAAGTATTTCTGTTGAAGTTGTTAATTGATCAAATTTTGGAGCAGCTCTGTGAATGGGAAGTCTTTTTCCTGGTTCGATGTCTTTTAATCCATCAATTGGCGTACCCGTTACGTTAAAAAGACGACCTTTAATTTGTTCGCCAGTTGGAACACTTATTTGAGTGCCCATGTCCAACGCCTCCATGCCACGATACAAACCCTCGGTACCTTCCATCGCTACTGTCCGAACGCGATCTTCTCCCAAATGCTGTTGGCATTCAAGCACTAATTTGGTTCCATCAGGACGAGTTATTTCTAATGCGTCTAAAATATTAGGTAATTTGCGGGTTGCTTCGAAACTCACATCCACTACGGGCCCGATTACTTGGGTAATTTTACCAATGTTTGCCATAAATATGCTTGTGTAACTTTAATTCTTAGATGTTGAAAAATGGTTCGCAAAGCTAAAATGAAATTATTCTTTAGCAAAACATTCAACGATAATCATTGATATTTTTTGATAAGTAATGGTCTTAGGGGAATTTTACTTCAAAGAAGCATTTATAATCATCTGGTACCTAGACTATTTGCTATACTTTGAACTGGTTTTATGCATTTACCAATTCCTTCTGAGGTGAATAAGTAAACATACCTTCGGCCAATAAATCTTCATCTACATCTGGCCAATGTACACCATAACCATGTGCGGTAAGTTCCCAATGGTTGCGTTCTGCTTCAGTCGCATTTGCCAACCTGGGAAACCAAACCAAAGGAGCAGCCACGATGCGACCATCATTCATTTCCATGCACACCCTTTCAGCTTCAAACCATACTTTTACTGCCAATATGCGGCTTTTAGAATTTTCATTGGTCATTTTCATTGCCATATCATTTTATAATTTCTCTAAACTTTAACAAAAACAATGCTTTGTTTCTTTCAACTATTGCCAAAGCTCTTCTTAAATCCTTAGTTTTCATTCCAAAGTTATCTATTATTTCACCCGTTTCTATTTCTATTTTTGCGATACCATCACCATATTTTACGTGCAAATGTGGTGGATTGTGATCATTTGGATAAAAATGAAACCTAAATCCGTCTTCGTTGTGTATTGTTGGCATTGGTTTGTTCTGGTGGATACAAAATTAACATCATTTGTTGAAAATTAGATTTTTGACACGATATTTTGGTCACAAAACAAAAGTTAAGTGGTCAAAAAACGTAACATTGAAGAGGCATTAATGCAATCAGAGCGGAATTTATTGGAAATAAGACGAGAAGTATGGAAATTGCTAAAAATTTATTGGCGATGGGCTCGACAATGAACTAATAGAGCGCATTACCGGTTCTCCAATTGAAGAAAATAAGAAAATAAGTACCGAATTAAGAAAATAAATTCAAGCTCAAACATTAAGATAAATACACGACATGGAAACATTAGCCGAAAAATCAAAAACTGTCAATATCTACACAGAATCGAACCCAAACCCAAATAGTTTGAAGTTTGTGGTAAACTTTATGTTGATGCCCGAAGGCAAAAGTGTGGATTTCCCCGACCCACTTTCGGCTTCAAGATGCCCAATGGCATTGGATTTATTCAGGTACAATTTTGTAAAGAGGGTATTTATTTCGTCCAATTTTGTGACGATAACGAAAGATGAAAACATAGATTGGGTTGAGATTCAGTCGATTATCAAACTTTTTATCAAAGGTTTTTTGGAAGAAGGCAAGCCTTTGTTTTTAGAAGAACTGAGCTCGGACATTAACCCAGACGACTCTGAGGTAGTTAAAAAAATCAAAGGTATTTTGGATGAATATGTACGCCCCGCTGTAGAATCGGATGGTGGAAACATCACTTTTCACTCCTTCAATGAAGGCGTAGTGAAGGTGCAATTGCAAGGTTCGTGCAGTGGCTGCCCATCATCGACCCAAACTTTGAAATCAGGTATCGAGCGATTGCTCACCACCATGATACCAGATGTAAAAGAAGTGGTAGCCGAGGGGGTGTAATTTTAAGTACCAATTGATGTTAATGTTGGCATTATGAATTCAAAAATTTTTCAATTGATTGATAAACTGGAGCTTTTAAATCCGACACAAAAGAAGGAAGTGAATGACTTCATTGATTTTATGTTGTATCAGAATCAAAAAAAATCAAATCTGACAAAAACGATTACTTTGATGGCCGATTCTGCAGAAGAGCCTTTTATCATTAACTATGAAAAGCCTGGCAAAGAAAGATTTAATTCAAAAGCAGCTTGGGAGCTAACTAAAAATTATGGAGGAAAATCTTTATCCGAAATGGTGATTGAAGAAAGACGAGAAAATGGATAAGGATGTATTTATAGATACAAGTGCCTTAGTGAAGGTTTATTACAAGGAAAAAGGTTCTGAAGAGACTTTAGAAATTTTGCAGCAAAGTAATATTGTTTACCTATCAGAAATTTCGATAATTGAATTTAAATCGGCAATTTTTAGAAAATTGAGAAGAAAAGAATTGCATTCTATCGATGCGGCAAAGACATTAATTAATGTTTTTACAGATGATTTTGATAGTTACAAGTTTGTTACATTAAACTCAGTCATAATAAACGCTGCTTCAACTGCGATGTTAGAATATGGTTCTGAAGGCTTAAGAACCCTAGATTCAATTCAGCTTGCATCCATTTTGTCATTGCAAAAAGATGTGAATTTTTTGTGTGCGGACAATCTACTGCACGGTATTATTTCTAAAAATGCTTACAGGTCAATGTTTGATTACAATATCTAGAAAAGTTTGAGGGTTTCTTGAATTGTTTTATCGCAAATATTGTAAACTTTTTTTGAAGCCCGAGGCTTTTTCGGCAACTATCTTGTCCGAGATTTAAGCAATCACGGAAAATTCGCAGCCTCCCTTTACCACCGCAGATTAATACATTTCTGGTTTCTTATACAATGAAAAGTCAATGTTGGAAGCTGTGCGCTTTGCCATCGAACAAGCAGCACCAGATGCAGATGAGCTACAATATGCCTGCTTATCAATTGAATGAAATGTTGGTCTTTTTGCTGGATATAAAAAACATACTAGGTTTTATGCTACGTCAAAAGTTCATAAAGCATTTGAAAATTAGCTTTCAATTTACAAGTATGGAAAAGAATCCGCTTAATTTACAATCTATAAGCCTATGCCAATCAAGTGAATTCAAAGCATTGTCAGATTCACAGCTGGCGAGAATCTGGAGAAAATTACTACCAAATTGAAATTTTGAAGAGGGTTTCAATCAAAGTAAACATTCAGAAGAAAGCTAAGCTTGGTTGTAAACCAATGGGCAATTGACGTCTAGAAAAAAATATTACTCCGCAAATTTAGCAACAAAACAATCTGATCTAGATTTTTTGTTGGCTTTGTTGGAAATTATGGTTTCTTTTTTAGTAATTTTTCTAGCAAAATAGCATATCTATTCTGCTATTTGTCATTCGCAAAACAATTTGCCATCTCAAGTGTTTTTATAGCATGAGCGATTATTCGATAAAAGATTTAGAGGTACTTTCAGGCATCAAGGCACATACATTGCGTATTTGGGAGCAGCGCTACAATATTATTGCACCTGAGCGTACAGACACCAACATCAGAAAATATACAAGCGAAGATTTGAAACTGCTGCTTAATATTTCTCTTCTAAATCAAAACGGCTACAAAATTTCAAAAATAGCCAATATGTCGCCCGCAGAGTTGTATCAAGAGGTGATAACCATTACGGATAAAAATGCCAAATATCCAGACCAAATTCATGCGCTTACTTTGGCAATGATCGACATTGATGAAAGTAGGTTCGAGTACGTAATGGGCAGAAATATTGTCCAATTTGGGCTTGAAAAAACTATGATTAATATCATTCATCCTTTTTTGACAAAAGTAGGTTTGATGTGGCAAACAGGCTCGATAAATCCTGCACAAGAGCATTTTATGTCTAATTTGATAAGGCAAAAACTGATCGTTGCGATCGATAAACAATACACTTCGCCCAATCTAAAGGCCAAAAAATTCTTGCTTTTTCTTGCCGAAGGCGAGTTGCACGAGTTGAATTTGCTTTTTACCCACTACATTGTAAAATCTCGCCAGCAACAATCTATTTATTTGGGGCAATCTTTGCCTTTCAGCGACCTGATCGAAACCTACAAAAATCATAAGCCAGACTATATCGTGTCTGTGCTCACCACAGTACCAGGCCAAAACGAAATACAAAGATTTGTAAATAAACTGAGTGAAAATTTCAAAGATTGCACTATTCTGCTTACAGGTTATCAAGTAATAGGTCAAGATATAGAAACACCTTCTAATGTGTTGATAATGAACAAGGTAAGCGACTTGATCGACTTATTAGAAGATGAATTGTTGTAAAAAAAAGACCCTTGAAAACGGTTTCGAGGGTCTTTTTACAAATTACATAGCTGCTTTGTACAATTCAGCCACCTTGGTCCAGTTCACTACATTCCAAAAAGCGGCAATATAATCTGGGCGTTTGTTTTGGTATTTCAAATAATAGGCGTGTTCCCATACATCTAATCCCAATATTGGTGTGCCTTTTACTTCAGCCACGTCCATCAATGGATTATCTTGGTTTGGAGTTGATGAAATAGCCAATTCGCCATCTTTTATTATCAACCAAGCCCAACCAGAGCCAAATCTGCCCACACCAGCTTTTGCAAATTCTTCTTTAAAAGTATTGAACGAGCCAAATTTTTTGTCTATCGCAGCGGCCAAATCGCCAGATGGCATTCCGCTAGCGTTGGGAGCCAAAATATTCCAAAAGAAAGTGTGATTGTAATGCCCACCGCCATTATTGCGAACTGGCATTGGGTGTTGGCTGATGTTTTTTACGATTTCTTCGATCGACAAATTCTCTTCTGGCTTTCCGGCCAAAGCATTGTTCAAGTTGGTAACATAGGCGTTGTGATGACGATCGTGGTGAATTTCCATGGTCATAGCATCAAAATGTGGTTCCAAAGCATTATTAGCATAAGGAAGCGGAGCAAGGGTAAAAGCCATTTTATTTGTTGTTTAGATTTAATTGAAAATGAGGTATTAGAATGTAAAAATACATTCTAATATTGAACAAGAAAATAGAATAAATGATTTCCTGACCGTGGTAAATAAATCTGTCAAATTTTTGCGAGATTTATTAAAGCATAAAATCAGGAATGCAGATCAGAGATTGCTGGTTTTGAGCGTTGCATTTGGATTATACTTCATATATCTTGTTTTTTGAATGAAACCTGTTTGCCTGAAAGTGAGTTTAACAAATGTCATGTTTAAAATATTTTTGAGCGTCTTTTAGTATGATCGAATACAATTGATAGCTCTCGAAAGTAACTTTCGGTACCAATTAGTAGTATGTGGCAAAATATCATTTGGTGTATTTAGAAAACACAAAATTTACGATGGATTCAAATTCAGTACTCACTTGTCTGGCTGGTTTGCCAGAAGAATATTTTTCTTTGCAATACTGCAGCGAGATATTTGAATTGAGCGATCTCGAAATGGGGCAATTATTGGCTAGCTATGTCAATGAAGGCAAACTATTCGTTAGATCCAACGAAAATGGCAGACCCGAATACCAATTTACAAATGCTCTGTATCAGCAAAAATTGCTCGATGATGTGTTGCAATCGGATGATATCACCTTTTTGAAAGAGCAATTAAGGTTGAAATCTAAGATACAAGGGCATAGTTTCAATCGACTTGCCACCTTTTCCAAGGCAATTACTCGCAAAACCGAAATTGTAAATTCATTTGTAAGTAATATAGATTTTAGCAATGCCGAGAGCCTCATCGATATTTATAAAAACATTACAAAAACCCTTTCTGAAGTAATAAATACCTCTCGCGTAAGCATTTGGCAGCATTCCAATTCGAAAGATAAAATAGTGTGTAAAGATCTTTACGAACTGGCATCAAATGCACATTCGTCTGGCAGCGAATTATTTGCCACCGATTACCCAATATATTTCGCTGGAGTGAGGGCTGGTTTAGTAATAAATGCCTACGATGCCCATACCAATCAATATACCTCCGAATTTTCTGAAAATTACCTGACTCCTTTGGGCATCAAATCTATGTTGGATGTGCCGTATTATGTGCAGGGCAGATTGGGAGGAATAATATGCTTTGAGGAGCAAAAAGAACATAAAAGCTGGACGGAAGTTGAGATTAATTATGTGGTGGCAATGTGTGGTGTATTGTCGCTTGCTATACAAAATGTACAATTTCACAGGCAAAGTCTTATTTTAGAAAAAAACTTTGAAAAATTGCACGATTTAAAAAATCAGCAGGAACGTTTTGTGACAGTGATTGAAAATAGTTTGGATTTTATTGCATTTGTCAACCAAGAAGGCATTCTGTACTACATCAACCCTGCGGGTAGAAAAAAATTGAATATCCCACCAGACATCAGCATTCATGCCAGAGAAATTATAGATGTGTCTAAATATCAAGATGTGGTTGATGCCACAGAAATCGTGCGTAGAACAGGCATTTGGCAAGGAGAATACAGCCTAAAGATGTATAATTCGACCGAAAAAATCACTTTCAGCCACCAAATCATTCAAATAAACGATCCTATTACCAATGAATTTGAATGTTTTGTAAATGTGGCACGAGATATTTCTGAGCGTATTGAGATGGAAAATGCCATTCGCGAAAAAAACGAAGAGCTTCTGCAATTTACTGATGAAATATCGACCGTAAACGAATACCTAGAAGACACCCAAGAGACGGTAGAAAATTTACTTTTGAGCGAGCGAAACGCCAAAGAACAGCTTTCGATTGAAAGTGAAATGTTGGTACAAAAGCAGCTCGAGCTGCAAAATGCGATATCAGAGCTAAAGAAAACACAATTGCAATTGATAGCCAACGAAAAAATGGTATCGCTAGGTGTGTTGGTGGCGGGCATTGCGCACGAAATCAACAACCCGGTCAATTATATCAATGCCAGTTTTATAGCTTTTAAGGAAATATTTGATGACATAAACACGATTTTGAGTAGCTATGAAGAAATAACGCCAGCAAATGCTACTGTTGAAATCGAAAAAATAGCAATTCTTAAAGAAAAAATAAGCTACCATGAACTAAAAAATGAAGTGTCGGAGCTATCGACCAACATCTACGCAGGGCTCGAGCAGCTTACCGAAATAGTGATAGGACTGCGAAGCTACACAAGGGCAGATTCGGGGAAATTAGAAAGAATTTCTTTGCGCGATATCATCGACACCGCCCTCATTATTTTGCTCAACAAATACAAAGATTTGATCGTAATCGATAAAAATTACGAAGAAATAGAAGAAATACCTGCCAATGCTAGCAAACTCAACCAATTGTTTGTAAATATACTTTCTAATGCCATTGATGGCATATTTGAAAAACACAAAGAAGCAAAGTTGGGTTTGATAAAAATTTTGGTGACGAAATTTACAGATCAAAATAATAATAACCAATTTGCAAGGATAGAAATTACCGATAATGGAAAAGGCATATCAAAGCAAACGCTTGGAAAAATCTATGATCCTTTTTTTACAACCAAACCGCCTGGCAAAGGCACAGGACTTGGGCTTTACATTTCAATGAATATTATCGAATACCACAAAGGAAAAATAGAAATCTTGCCACTGAAAGAAGGTGTAAAAGTATCGATTACTTTACCATATTAAACCAACGATGCTAATGAACAAAAATACCATATTGTATGTAGACGATGATGAGCGAAACCTTAGCAGTTTCAAGGCTGTTTTTCGCAGAGATTATCATATTTTGATCGCCAACTCGGCACTTGATGGCTATCAATTGCTGAAGGAAAACGATGTTAAGATAATAGTGAGCGATCAAAGAATGCCAGATGTATCGGGGGTAGAGTTTTTAGAAAAAACTTCGCAGGAATATCCAGATGTGGTGCGCATAATATTGACTGGCTATAGCGACTACGATGCTATTTTAGATTCGATAAATAAAGCAAATGTGTATCGTTTTATTCCAAAACCTTGGAAAAAAACAGAGTTTAAGCAGCTTATCGATGGAGCGTTTGAACTCTACGATTTAAGAAAACACAATTTTGAACTTACCGAATCTTTGGTAAAGACCAATAATGAATTAGATCAGTTTATATACAGTGCTTCGCACGATCTGAAAGCACCAATATCCACTTTAAAAGGACTAGTTTATTTGGCAAAACAAGAAAATGAGATTTCTATATTAAAAGGGTTTATCGATAAAAAGGAAAAGACAATCTTACGTCTAGAGCAATTTATTGGCGAAATAAACCAATATTCTAGAAATCTGAGAAGAAATGTGGAGCGCGATTTGATAGATTTTAATGAACTAATACATGAAGTAATTGCCGACCTCGATAATCATGAAAATATTGCCAATTCATCATTCATTATTAATGTTGAAAACCAGATTGGCTTTTATTCAGACCGGACAAGACTCCGCGATGTTCTTTTTAATTTGTTGCTAAATGCAGTCACTTTTTACCAAACACCAGTGCTTACAAACGAAATACATATTGATGTATTTGTAGACTCAGCACAGATGAAACTTACCATCAGAGACTCGGGCATAGGAATACCAACTGATATAATAGACCGCATATTTGATATGTTTTTTAAAAGCGATACGGGTCGCCACGGTTCTGGGCTTGGTTTATACATTGCTCGGCAGTCGGTGATAAAGCTAAATGGAAGTATAAAAGTATCGTCTGAATTAAACCAAGGCTCTACTTTTGAAGTAAATATTCCTCAAAATTTTGTCTAATGAAGCTTTTGACAATTGCACATAGATTTCAGCAATTGGCTGTGGATATTTGTAAGCTCTGTATTTTACAATGGCAATTTCATCATTGTGTTTGTTTACTCGTCATTTCTTAGTTGGAATATATGCTATTCGAATTCAACAAAGCCATTTTTCTTGTAAAAATTGATTGCCCTTGGGTTTTGCTTCCGAACTACCAACCATAAATAGTAAACATTGGTTTGTTGGGCCAAATTGAAAGCTATTTCAGACACCATCTGCCCAACAGATTTTCGATGAAATTCCTTTACAACACAAATAGGTTCAGTTTCGAGCGCTTTTTGATCCTTAAGTTCTGTTTGTGCCGCCCCAAAGTTCATTTTCAAATATCCAATTGCTTGATTTTCAAAAACTGCAAAGAAAATTGCCAGATTGGGTCTGAAAGTTCCAGTGTCAATTGCAAAACCTCCGTCTAAATACTTTTGCATATTTTCTTCGATGTTGGTTTCTGCAAAAGTTTCGAGAAAAGTCTGCTTTTCAATTGCTTAACGTCAGTCAGCCCGATTTTTTTTATTTCTACTTTACCCGTGTTTTTTTGGGGCGTCTTGATTTCAATTCTGAAATTTTAGCGAAGATCAATTGAAGGTGAAATTGCAAATATTCTGTCTTTCAGTGAATAGGCTTCAAAAAATTTACTTAAAAATGAAGCCGGCA
>JBJXGB010000230.1:0-11016 GCA_046152935.1 Cytophagales bacterium | reverse complement strand
AAGAAATATCTGGTTTTATGAAGTAATGATATTCCAACATCTAAAACTCTGAATATTTTTTTGCTACTGCATGAATTTCAAGCAAAGGTTTTAAAAACTCTTCGATATGATCTAGATAATATTGGCTAGCAGCATCGCACAGTGCCTCTGGTGGGTTTGGATGTGCTTCTACAAACAATCCATCGACACCTGCACCCACAGCAGCACGAGCTAAAACAGGCAAAAATTCGCGTGCACCACCATTAGGGTCAGAGCTTGGAATACCATATTTGCGGATAGAATGTGTGACATCAAACACCACGGGAAAGCCTGTTTTGGCCAAATAATAAAAACTACGAGGGTCTACGATCAAATCATTATACCCAAAAGTAAAGCCCCTTTCTGTCAATATAATTTGCGAATTGCCAGAGTCGATGGCTTTTTCGGCTGGCTTTATCATGTTTTCTGGCGATAAAAATTGGCCGTGTTTGATGTTGATTACCTTGCCTGTTTGGGCAGCTGCAACCAACAAATCGGTCTGCATACACAAATAAGCAGGTATTTGTATCACGTCTAGCACTTCGCCTGCGGCTTTCATTTGGTCTGGATAGTGTACATCTGACAAAATTGGCAGATCAAACTGTTTTTTGATTTTCTCCAACACTTTCAAACCTTCTTCAATTCTTGGTCCTAAGTAGTACTTCAAAGAGCTGCGGTTATCTTTCTGAAAAGAAGATTTGAATATCAGGGGAATATTGAGGCGTTGCGAAATTTCTTTCAACTTTTCGGCAGTTCGCATCATTATCGAATCGTCTTCGATTACACAAGGGCCCGAAATCAAGAAAAGTTCCTTTGCACCGCAATCAATATTGCCTACTTTAATTATTTTTTTGCTCATTTTTATTTACTTATCCCACAAAACTAATAGAAAATTACAAGTTTACCCAATCTGACTTGGTCGAATCAAAAACCTATCAGGTTTCAAAAAACCTTATAGGTTTTCATTCTAACTGTCTTAATTTTGCAGCCATAAAAATATTGACGTGCATTTAACACATTTAGAACAACTTGAGTCTGAAGCTATATTCATAATGCGTGAAGTGGCGGCTCAATTTGAAAAGCCAGTTTTGCTATTTTCAGGCGGAAAAGATTCAATAGTGATGGTGAAATTGGCCCAAAAGGCATTTTATCCTGCAGCCATTCCATTTCCACTGCTTCATATAGATACAGGTCACAATTTTCAAGAAGCACTCGACTACCGCGATTGGCTTGCAAAAGATGTAAATGCCGAGCTTTTGATTCGCAAGGTGCAAGATTCGATTGATAGTGGGCGAGCTCAGGAAGAAAAAGGGCCTCATGCTACCAGAAACAGCCTACAAACGGTAACGCTTTTAGATGCCTTGGAAGAATTGAAATACGATGCAGCTTTTGGAGGTGGCCGAAGAGATGAAGAAAAAGCCCGTGCCAAAGAACGTTTTTTCTCTCACAGAGATGAATTTGGGCAGTGGGATCCGAAAAACCAAAGGCCAGAGTTGTGGAACTTGTTTAATGGACGAAAACACCAAGGCGAACATTTCAGGATTTTCCCATTGAGCAATTGGACAGAAATGGATGTTTGGCAATATATTGCTAAAGAAAATATACCATTGCCTAGTATTTATTTTTCTCACAAGCGAGAAGTATTTGTGCGAAACGGTGTCATTTATTCTGAAAATGACATTATGCAAAAATTACCGGGCGAAATAGTCGTGCAAAAAGTAGTGCGTTGCCGTACAGTTGGCGATATTACTACTACTGGCATGGTGGAAAGTTTGGCTACTTCGTTAGAAGATATTATACAAGAGGTAGCATCGGCTAGAACTACCGAACGCGGTATGCGAGCCGATGATAAACGCTCGGAAGCCGCCATGGAAGACAGAAAAAAACAAGGCTATTTTTAAAATAGCAAAAAATCGTAAGCCATGAAGCCATCATTCATCCGATGGCTTTATTAATTTTTGGCTAATTATCTCACTATTTCTTCTTCCAACCTTTATTTTTATGCCCAAATGCCAAACAACCCACTCGAAACTAAACTAAAAGCATTTGAAAGATTGCTGATAATAATGGATGAATTGCGTGCCCAATGCCCTTGGGATAAAAAGCAGACCATTGAAAGCCTTCGTTATTTAACAATCGAAGAAATGTACGAGCTTTCTGATGCGATTGTAGAAAAAGACATGGCTGAAATTAAAAAGGAATTGGGTGATGTGCTTTTGCATTTGGTTTTTTATGCCAAAATAGCCTCGGAAACAAATGATTTTGACATAGCTGACGTAATAAATTCACTTTGTGAAAAACTAATAGTGCGGCATCCGCATATTTATGGAGATGTAAAAGTGGACAACGAAGAAGAGGTGAAGAGAAATTGGGAGCAGATAAAATTAAAAGAAGGCAACAAAAGCATTCTGAGTGGTGTGCCCACATCCTTACCTGCCTTGGTAAAAGCCATAAGAATACAAGAAAAAGCACGAGGTGCTGGTTTTGATTGGGATGAAAAAACCCAAGTTTGGGATAAAGTAAATGAAGAACTCCAAGAATTTAAGGATGAAGAAACGGCCAAAGAGCCCAATTTGGATAAGATGACAGCTGAATTTGGCGATGTTTTGTTTTCGTTGGTAAACTACGCACGATTTGTAGGCATAAACCCTGAAGATGCTTTGGAGGCTACAAACAAAAAATTTATCAAACGATTTACTTACCTAGAAACTGAATCGAAAAAAGATGGTAAAGAACTGAACAATATGAGTTTGGCGGAAATGGACGAGTATTGGAACAAGGCTAAGAAAATTTGAGTTAAAAAATTTCCCAAAGAGGCAATCTAATTACAATATGTTTGGCAAAGTTCGAGAACCAGATTCCTTAAGCAAATTTGAATTGGATGAATATTTACAATTTGGCTGGTATCGAATGGGTCAAAGTATCTTTACATGCAGCTTTCTAAATTTCAAAACTGAGTTTTACGATGCCGTTTGGTTGCGGTTAGATCTGTCAGACTTTAACACCAGCTCAACTTTCAAAAAGTTGGAACGGCTAAATGCCAAGTTTCAAAGCAAAATTGGCAACGCCACCATTACAGCAGAGAAAGAAGCGCTGTATGCCAAATACAAAACCAGTATTTCTTTTGAAACAGCCATTTCACTACAAGCTTTGCTGCTCGATACCGAGGCAGAGTCGATTTTTGACACCAAAGAGATATGTATCTACGACCAATCGCGCTTGATTGCCGTTGGCTATTTTGATATGGGCCATACCAGTGCGGCAGGTATTGTAAGTTTTTTCGACCCCGATTACAAAAAACATAGCTTAGGCAAGTATTTGATCTACAATAAGATAGCCTACTGCCAGTCGATTGGTTTGCACTATTTCTATCCAGGCTATTTCGCACCAAATTATCCATTGTTTGACTATAAATTAAGTATAGGCAAGCAGGCGATGGAGTATTTTGATATATGTACCAATGGTTGGTTGCCTATTTCGCAGTTTGATCTTGAGCAGGCACCATTGGCAGAAACCAAGGCAAAACTCCAGTTGTTGTATTCACTACTAAATCAGCAAAAGATGTTGGCAATGGTGCTGAAATATGAATATTACAATGCAAATAATATTTCACATTTGAAGGACTTAGATCTTTTCGACTATCCGTTGTTTCTGATGGTACAAAGCCCTGCATTTAAAGATTTTTTTCCTATTGTAGTATATGATGTGATCGACAAACAATATCGGTTGCTCAAGTATTATAGTGTGTTTCACGATGAAAATTACAAATCTATTAACAATTACTATGGCGAACACCTGCTAAAGATAGCAGAGGTAGTTTTTTCGAGTGAAGACGCCCAGACCATCGTAGGTAAGTTGAATTCAAGAAATAATATTGAAGTAATTTCTGCGCAAACATTGAGCGTTCAGTAAAAGATTTATTTTCACGATGTATGAAAAAAAAAGCTCAAAACTTTACGCTTGCGATCTCCGCGATCAAGCTTACAGTTTTTTCTATCGCATTGCCAACCACTAGCACATCTGCGCCTGACTGCCAAAGCAATTGGGCTTTTTGGGCAGAATCTATTCCACCGCCACATAAGATTGGCAAATCTACCCATTTGGAAATGGCTACCAACATTTCATTACTTACCGTTTGGTTTGCACCACTCCCACAATCTACAAATATCAGTTTATGGCCAAGCATTTCGCCAGCTAAAGCAGTGGCAGCCGCTATTTCAGGTTTGTCGTTGGGTATTGGTGTAGTTCCACTTATATATGATACGGTAGTTGGCTTTCCGCCATCTATTAACAAGTATGAAGTTGGTATGATTTCTAGCTTTGAATCTTTGAGCAAAGGAGCTGCTGCCACGTGCTGCCCAATGAGATATTCGGCATTTCTGCCCGAGGTAAGGGCCAAAAATAGCAGTGCATCTGCTTCCTCATTCACACCCAAATAGCTTCCTGGAAATAAAATAAGGGGAATATTTGTATTTGCTTTGCAATACGAGACTACAAATTTGGCATTTTGGGTGGTGGCCATACTACCACCAATAAAAAGAAAATCTACTTTATTATTGATGCAAGATGCCAACACTGCTGCCAAATGAGCCTCGTTGGCCTTGTCGGGGTCGATCAGCACAGCAAACATCTTTTCACCTTTGGCTTTTTTATCAAGCAGTTGGTTTAGAATCTTTGTCGGCCTCTTTGGCATATAACTGTTCGATAAATTGGGTTAATTTTTGCTTAGCAATGCTGAGTAAAAAAGTAGCAATCGCACTCATTATCATTTTCACGATCAATGGTTGCTCTTTTGGCTCTTTGTACATTGGCACCAAAGAAGCTGGTTGTTCTATTGGCAAATGATTGTTCGGAGAATTTTTTTCTTCATCTTTTTCATCACCTACAACTACGTTGTATACAAACTTTGCCAAAATAAAACCAACCACCGCCATACTTCCAGCCACCAAAGCGTATTTTCCAACATCTACCGCTTTGTCTTTTAGCAAATCAACCTCTTCGGTAATTTTTTGCTCATAAGCCTTGCTTTGCGACTCTAGATTTTTTCGCTTTTGCACTATTTCAGGGTTGCTGTTCATCATTTTGCGTTGTTTTATTAGCAAAGTACAGTTGAAATAATCGGTCGTAGTTTTTGTAAAAATATAAAATAACGAGAATTATCAAGTAAAAAAGCGAAATTAGCAAGTAGCCCCAGTAGTTGCTTTGTGTTGCCGTATTGATAATTTGAGCAATAGCGATGCTCAAAAACAGGAAGAAAAGTGTTCCTGCAATGACTAAAAGCATAAGTTTCGCCAATTTTCCGAGCGATTGCACAAGTTGCTCCTCTATCTCGAGTTTCAGCAGCTCCACTCTAGTGCGTACATAGCCTTCTATATTTTCCTTTATTTTTGAGAACAAATCTTGAATGGTTGAAAAATTTAACTGGCTTGCATAATGAATAGGTTCAACCTCGTTTATAAAGTATGCAAATCTGATTAAAGGTTCAAATTTGTATAAACTTCAATCAAAGACAACGCTTTCTACGCTTTTATCTCCGTTTCTTGGTATTTAGATGGGCATTTCATCAGTATTTTATCGCATACGAATATGCCTTTTTTCATGCTGCCTATCACTACTACTTGTTCCGAACGCTCAAAATCTTGCGGTTTTGGATTTGGAAATATCACTTTTTTCACTTCATTATTCTGATCTACCAATTGAAATTCAAAATAATTAGGGTCTAGTTGCGGCACATACACCATGCCTTCGATCGTGCCTTGTTTCGATTTATTCAATTTGCCAACTACGTGTACTTTCGTGTCGTCTCCGTCTTGCTCCATTTCTACTGCTTCCTTGAATGAAACATAGCTGCTGGCATCTCCAGCAGTAGATACTATCACGGCAATCGCAATGCCAATCACTACGATGGCTATTATATGTGAGATTTTCATTTTTTTTATATTAATGATGCAGGCTAAATGATCTTCTGCTTCTAGGTGTAAAAATAATCAAATTGAACTTCAAAAAGTTTAAAAATATGCTAATTTAGATATTTTAAAAAATGGCTTTCAGCAGAATCGACCCAATTTTTGAATACTTCGTTCGATTTGTTATCATTTTTATCTACAAAATCTAGCAAAGCCTCAATGTCAAAAAACGTACTTTTAATCCCTGCACCAGCAATTACAGCGTCAAGCGCATTGCATTGCTGTTCAAAATGGCCTTTTGGAGGCACTAATAGTACTGGCTTACCAAGATACATCGCTTCGCAAATCGATTCAAAACCTGCAGTGCTTGCATAAGCTTTGCAATCTTTCATCGAATTTAGAAATTTTACATCATTTACGTAATTGAAAGTCAGCGTCTTATCGATAATTGCGCCATCGGCTATGTCTTTTCTATCTGAAAAAAGATGTATTTTTATGGAATCATTGCTTTTGTGCCAATTGATAATATCGTCTGTATAGCCGCCATTTACCACATAAGCCTGCAGAAAATCGCCTTTAGTAGGCTCTATATCAAGTACTTCCTTTCTCAAAAGTGGTGGCACTACTTTTACTTTTTGCTTATCGTCATTGGGCATTTCGCGAAACGAAAGAGCCAGTTTTAAGTGCGCATTTTGCGAGGTGATGTAAGTATTTACGAAATACCAAAATTTATCTATGATTCGAACCTTTGGAAATTGAAAATCGCGATGCTCCAGCAAAAATTGATGGCCGATGCAAATGTGCTTAGCTTTGGATTTGTATGTTCCGAAATAAACTCCACATAAAAATTCGTAAAAATTGATTACATAGTCTGGCTCGCATTCTTCTACCAATCGCTTTATTTTCAGTACATTACGCCAAAAAAAAGGCACTTTGCTCAAGTTGTAAAATATAGTTCTAGGCAAATCGACTGTTTTGTTGTCTTTATCAGTGAGGAAATTTGGGCTGTGAATTGGCGTGATTTTTGATTTGATATTTTCATAAAAGTAGTCGGGCACTACTCTTCGCTCACTTTTACCTATGATTACCCCACATATAAAATGTCCGTGTTTTAAGAGCATGTTTTGCATGGCAATGGCTTGTGTCATGTGGCCTCTGCCTTCACCTTGTACTACAAATAAAAATCTCATATTCTAATTTCAGCTTGAAAATTAATAAAAACCAACGACTAAGCGAGAGTGAGTCTGTCATTTATTTGTAATAAAAAACTCATGCCTTCGTTTTAGCTTTTAGAATTAACCTCAAAGATTGATCGTGCGTGAAATAGCTAGAAACCCAATTGATGAAAATAAACAACCTGTTTTTGACTCCCACTATCGACATTAAATGCACAAACAACCAAAGCAGCCAAGCAAAAAATCCTTGAAATTTAAAAAAGGGCAACTCTGCAACCGCCAAGTTTCTGCCGATGGTTGCCATCGAGCCTAAGTCTTTGTAGATGAATGGTTTAAGTGGTTTATTGTTCAATTTATTTAGAAAATTTTTGCCCAAATTTACGCCCTGTTGAATGGCTGGTTGAGCCACTTGCGGGTGCCCATTTGGGTATTTTTCATCTGCCATGCTGGCAATATCTCCCAAAGCGTAAATATTTTCGTAGCCTTCAACCTTATTGAATTGATCTACTTTCAAGCGGTTGCTTTTCGTGACTGATTCTGGTTTAAATCCTGCCAATTTATTGCCTGTTACACCCGCAGCCCATATCAAATTATTTGCTTCAATGATAGAGCCATCGCCCAAAACCACATTTTTTCCATTATATTCCTTTACTTGAGTATCTGTTTTTACAATTACACCCATTTTTTCAAGATAATCCCTCGATTTTCGTGCCGAAACTTCACTCATTACATTGAGGGTACGTGGCGAAGCTTCAAGTAAATAAATGTTCATTTTGCCAAAATCTAATTCTGGATAATCTTTTGGCAGCACATGAATTTTCATTTCCGCCAATGTACCAGATATTTCTACGCCAGTAGCACCACCACCTACAATTACAAAATTCATCATGGTTTGCAATTCTGTTGGGTTTTCTATCAGCAATGCATCTTCGAAATTTTGCAAAATCTTATTCCGTAAGGCAAGTGCCTCGCTTACCGATTTCATAGGAATTGCATTTTTTTGGATGCTTTCCATACCAAAATAATTAGTGTCGCAGCCTATGCTTATTACCAATTCATCGTACGGTATTTCGCCTAACGAACTGTGAATGAGATTTTTATCTGTATCTATACTTTCTACTTCAGCTACTCTTATGTGAATATTTTCTACACCTTGAAATATTTTGCGAAGCGGAAATGAAATGGAGCTAGGCTCGAGCCCGGCCGTGGCTACTTGGTAAAATAGTGGCTGAAACTGATGAAAATTGTTTTTATCTAGCAGCACCACTTGATAGGCAGAGTTTGAAAGTTTTCTTGCCAATTTCAGTCCGCCAAAGCCGGCACCTACTATTACTATTCTTTTTTGAGTTGTTTGGGGAATATTTGGGTTCATTTGTTTTGGTATTCAGGTGTGATAATAATACCAAATCTAACGCAAAAAGATTGTTTACTATAAAGAATGAATAAATACCGAAAGATATTTGCAAAATGAACCTTACCACATTATTTAGGTTATATGCAATATCAACAACCTCAAATCCAATTAAAATGAAAAAAATGCTTTCGTTGCTAGTGATTACTTCACTTACTTTTGTCACTTTTGCTCAATCTGGCAAAGTAAAATCTTGCTGTTCTATGGCTTCAAAGAGCAGCCAATTTGCTACACTTACCGCTAGGGCAGATTTTAAAGATGCCCATTTAAGCCCAGAACCATTTAATTATGTGTCTGAAAATGGTGAAACGCTCACATATAACACCCCAGATGGTAAAACAGCCAAGGTATTTGCCATAAAATCGGCTACAAAAACCAATAAAGTGCTAATAGTAGTGCACGAATGGTGGGGTTTGAACGATTATATAAAACGTGAAGCTGAAACTTTACAAAAAGAATTGGGAAATGTTGATGTGTACGCAATTGATTTGTATGATGGGCAGGTAGCCACCGACCCAGAAACTGCAGGTAAATTGATGGGCAGCTTGAATGGCGAAAGAGCAGCTAGCATAGTGAAAGGCTTAATAACTATGGTGGGAACCGACAAACAAATAGGTACCATTGGTTGGTGCATGGGCGGAAGTTGGTCGTTTCAGTCTGCACTTTTGGCTGGATCCCAAACCAAAGCATGTGTAATGTACTATGGCTTTCCCGAAAAAGATGCTTCTAAAATGAAAAATCTAAACACAGATGTACTTTACATTCATGCTGCCCAAGATTCATTTATCCCTAAAGAAGCAATAGACCAATTTGCGAAGGACCTAAAATCAGTAGGCAAAACGATTGAGGTAAAACCATACCCTGCCGACCACGCTTTTGCAAATCCCAGCAACCCAAAATACAGCAAAACTTTGGCAGACGATGCCCACAAGGTAGTATTAGCCTATTTGAAAAAAGGATTGGGTTTGTAATACTATGAATAAAATACATTGGAATAGGGTTTCAAAAATTCCAATTTCTCAGTTACTCCAAGCTAATATTCCATTTATCGTTTTGGAAGCGATAGATGGAATATTAGTTATTTGAAGGGCTAATCTTGGAATTTAAACCCTGAGTAAGCCACGAAATGCTCTGCCAGCGTAGTACGATTCTGCCCCATTGTGGTACAAGAACACACGACCAAAGCGAAAATCTGCAAAAATAGCACCACCAAGTTTTCTTATTGCAACTGGTGTGGCAAGCCAACTCGAAGTTTTGCTGTCAAAATTTTCAACTGTTTGCAAATCACGATATTGTGCTTCAGTTAAAATTTCAATTCCCATGTCTTCTGCCATCCCAATAGCACTATTTGAAGGTTTGTTTTCTTTCCTCGCCTCTAGAGCATGGTGGTCGTAACAGATACTTCGTCTGCCCTTTGGGCTTTCAGCTGCACAATCATAAAAAATATATTCGTTCGTATTGTTCCCAGCACCAACTACGTCTGGTTCTCCACCCGTTTTTTCCATTTCATTGAGCGACCAGAGTTTTTCTGCCTTTCCGCGTAGCTTCTCGGCTACCGAAGCCCAAGCAATACCAGCGTGGCGGTGCATGTTTTTCTCAAAGCGTGCTTTCAAAATACTGAGTAGCTCCTCGCGCTCTTTTGCAGACAGTTCTTTTTTCAATGGCTGAAATTAATGGTATAATGTCAGATGATACGGATTATTTGCATGATATCAAACAAATAATCTCTGTCTTTTTCTGGCCAACTTTTCGGTTCGATAAAAGATGATTTTAGACTCGCAGGTGCTGTTTAATTATTGCTGATTCTTTATTTTGTTGATCGTAAAAGATAATGTGATGCGTTGGTTACTGTGCAATTTTGCAAATATTTCTTTATATTAGGATGTCCATATACGACTAAATAATGGCAGAAGCTTACCAACTCCCATTTTTAATACACGAAGAGGTTCGCAAAGAGCTTTCTCAAGAACGTGCCACTAAAACTGCCGACTTGCTTGAAAAGTCGATCGATGCTGTTTTTAGCAGTGCAAAAGAGATAGACGTTCAAAAAAAGCTGGAACTGAGAGATGAGCTAAGCAAAGAATTGGCTTCTAAGGCTGATTTATTAGTGTTAAAGTCGGATATAAAAGGCGAAATGGCTGATCTAAAAGCCGAATTAAAAACTGAAATGGCAGAGTTAAGAGCTGAAATTAAAGTAGCAAGATCGGAAACTAGGGTCTATTTTGTAGTTTTACTTTGCGTTATTATCATTCTCAACAAAGATTTTCTCTCTTTTATTGCTCAAATTTTAGGGCTGATAAAATAGCCAGATTTGACCAAATCTATCAAAATAGCTAAATTTTGGTATCTAGTTTGCCAAATACTTTTTCGAGAATATCGGTAACACGGGCAAGAGGGTCTTTCCTTATTTGTATTTCCTCTTGTTTTATTTTGATAAACAGGCCATCTAAGGCTTTTTCGGTGGCGTAGCTGCCTAAGGTCTGTGTTTGTAAAGTTTTTAAATTTA
>JBJXGB010000265.1:0-8660 GCA_046152935.1 Cytophagales bacterium | reverse complement strand
GTCATCAAATCGAGCACCAAATTTGCAGATATGTGAAACTCTGACCGTCCAGCAATAAAATCAATTGTTTCTAGCTGTTTAAAATCTCCTATTTCTAGTTCTACAAATGCTTTTCTTAAACTTATTCTATTTTCTAAAGTGTCAAGTATGCATAAATCCATATCTTCGGTAAATCTGCGGAAACCATTAAAATTAACAGCAAAATCGCCAATCATGATGTATTTTACCCTATTTTTATTTAGAATCGATCATAATGCCAATATATCTTTGTCTATAATACCCATCTATTTATGGGTGATTTTCATCTTGTCCATAACCTGTTGCCGCTTCATTAGTGCAGTCATTGCATAAACTTTTCAGTATTCGTTTGAAATATTGCCTTTTTTGAGCCTTTCAAGGCTTTGCAGTTCCATTAAGGTAACGTTTTGCTCTGTTCACATTTTAGAGTAAATTAAAAAATGTCGGAACAAATTTTATATTATTTTGCAAATCAGTCATTTTCAACTCTATTGCATTAGAACGAAAACCAAAAAAATGTCTCTTCAAAAATGTTTAGTTCAATCTGAATGGGGGAATAAGCACAAACTCTGGAATATTTACCTTAAATTTTTTGCCGTCCATTATTTTTTCCATCAAAAAAGTGCCTTTCATCTTGCCTATCGAGCTTTTCAAGTTGCAGCCCGATACGTATTGGTGTATATCGCCCGATTCTAAAATCGGCTGTTGTCCTACTACACCTTCGCCTTCTACTTCGCGAATAGTGCCATCAGAATCGTAAATAAACCAATGTCTTCTCAATAATTGTATGGTGTGTTCGCTGTTGTTTTCTATCGAAATGCGATAAGCGAATACAAAGTGCATATTTGTAGGACTAGAATACGCATTTTGGTACTCTGTTTTTACCGTAATTTTTATTCCTTCAGTGATTGCAGCTACCATTTCAAATCATTTATACCTTAATGACAATGTAAATTAATAAAAAAAAAATATTTTTAACAAAAAAAAGTGTTCTACATTATCTATATTTTATTTGTATAATTCAAATTTTGGCATTTAATTGGTAATTATTTTCTTTCAAAATGCAAAATATACTTCAAAAGATCATTTTTTGGGTTTTCACTTTCATAAGTTCGATTGCCACGGTCACTGCTCAATTTGACCCAAATTCAGGAAAACCCATCAATATTTGCTCGCCAACTTTTGACGAATTTGCCCCTTCGTTGAGTGCAGATGGCAAAACATTGATCTTACAATCAAATAAAGATGGTGAATACAAATTGTACGAATCGCAACTGCAACCCAATGGCTTATGGTCTGATATTAAGCCGATTACGGCCATCAATTCTTATGGAAAAAAGACAGATTTGGTAGCTGGTCCCAGCATTAGCTACGATGGAAATACACTTTACTTTTGTGCCTCTTTCAATGGAGGATGGGGCGATTTAGATATTTATTATTCAAATCGCACGGCCGAAGGTTGGAGCAGCCCGATAAATATTGGCAAACCGATCAATAGCCGTGAATACGAAGGTTTTCCAAGTATTTCTTCTGATGGCAATAAAATGTACTTCGTTTCTTACCCAAAAGAATCTAGCGATGGCCTCACCTGCTTCAAAATACTAGTGGCCGAAAAGGACAAAAAAGGCCGATGGCTTGAGCCACGTTTTTTGCCTCCACCCATTAATTTAGATTGCGACAAAGCACCTAGAATAATGCCAGATAATAAAACTATCGTTTTTGCATCGATACGTGAAGGTGGAAAAGGCAAATTCGATTTGTATACTTCTAAAATAAATGAAGCTGGTGAATGGGAAGATCCCAAACCAATGGAATTTGTAAATAGTGCTGATAATGAGCAATATGCGACAGTTCCAGCTTCGGGAGATTACTTATTTTACCACAGCAAAAACGATATCATAAAGTTCACTATTCCATTCAAGTACAGGCAAAACAAAAATATAACTGTGCAAGGCTATGTAACAGATTTAGATACAAAATTGCCACTTGAAGCCACTATCGTGGTGAAAGATGCAGGTACAACCCAAATATTAAGCGAACAAACCAACAACGCAGCCGATGGCAGATACACTGTGGTATTGTCTGCTGGAAAAAAATACGAAATCACCATAATTAAAAAAGGGTATTCTACCTATAGTTCCGAATATGATCTTACTGACTTGCAAGAATACAAAGCTTATGAAACCAATGTTGAGTTGTTTAACAAGATAAATTTTGAGCTTTCGAATATCGACTCCGAATTGTTTTTCCCAATTGATGCCCAAATCACTATCAAAAATGAAGCAAGCAAAGAAATATTGGATATTCCATATAACAAAAACGATAAAGGCAATAAGATTTTTCAATTGAAATTGGGTGCAAAATATAATTTTGAAGTAAAGGCAAATAAATATGTCACTTACAACTTCAATTTTGATTTGACCGGAGAAGTAAAATTCAGGGATCTTGAAAAAGAGGTAGAATTAGTACCAAACACCAAGCAATTTCAATTCCAAATTTCCGACAATAGCACAGGCGAAGGCATCTTGGTAGATGTGTACATTACAGATTTGGATCTGAACGAGCAAGTAGTAACCCAAGGATATGTGACCCGCGATGGTAAGTTTGCCATCAATTTGCGTGAGGGAAGCCGCTACAATGTTGAAGTTAAAAATCCCAAAGGTTATGCCTTTTATTCTACTAATCTTGAGGTGGGCGAAAACTCCAATACCAATGTAAATATTGGTCTTCTGGCACTAAAACCAGATGCAAAACTACTTTTAAAAGATATTTTCTTCGAGTACAATTCATTTGAGATTCGAGAAGACTCTTACGATGAATTGCTCCGCGTGATACAACTGATGAAAGAAAATCCATCGATGACGATCGAAGTAGCTGCACACACAGATAATGTAGGCAGTGCCGTTTTCAACAAAAAACTGTCTGATCGCAGGGCAAAATATGTGGTCGATTTTATGAGCATTAGAGATGTTTCCGATGCCAGACTGAAAGGCAACGGTTATGGCAAAGAGTTTCCTATAGTGCCAAACGACACCGAACAAAATAGATCAAAAAATAGACGCTTAGAACTTAAAGTATTGACTATCAGCAACTAAATATGAAAAAAACTCTAATATTCCTCTTTTTTACTTTCCTTTTTGTGCAAAAATCTTTTTCGCAAAGGGTAAAATACAAAGATGTGTATGAAAAAGTAAAAACTAAAAATTTTACTGAAGCATACCCACTTTTGAAAATTGTATTGAAAAAAGATACCAGCATAGCCAGTGCCAATCTGCATTTGGGCTCCATACTGTTCGACCGAGCGATGGCATACGATGTACTGAAAGAAAATGAGGCGGCACAAATCGACTGCGATTCTGCTCTTTATTTTCTCGCTAAAGCAAAAAGACAGATCAATGAAAAGGAGATACGCAGAAATGACGAATACTATAGCATGTACACACGCAATGCCAAGGATACATTGAAGCCAATTAGTAATAAAGATACCATTTTTAGACGTGTAGTTTCCGATTTAGATACCAAACTGCGTGTCATTCCAAATCACAAAAAACAGATCATCTTAATTTTTGAATTATTCAACAAAAGTGTCGATTTGTATGCCCAATCAGCCACTTTGTACAAAAATATCAACAATAAATATGCCAATATAAAGGAGTTATGTCTTCTTTCCGATGCACAAGTGGAGCAAGATTTAGATAAAATACAAGTAAACTACGATTCATCGCTCTATTATTTTGAAGCTTACAAAAAAGCCATTAAAGCATATCCAATTAAAGGTTACAACCAAGAATATGAAATTGAAAAAATAGAAACTTTTAGGTTGGATGGGCTCGCCAAAACCGATTTCTTGGCCCAAAAACTCATGCTTTGGAACTATGCGAAATGGGCGAAAGAAATAAAATTGATTTTGAATAAAGACATCAAAAAGATAAGAGAAGGTATTTTGAAATACGATGAATTGTACAACAACACTTTTGAAGAAATTAATACAAAATTTATAAGCTACGATTCAGCAACATCGATTAAAGCCGACAAAAAACTGTATTCGTTAGTAAATAAGTACGACTACAACTCTATGGCAGTGAAGCTGTTAGACTATAAACAGAAGAGACTTGAACTATTGGCAACTTCGTTGAACAAATACAATGATGTAGACCATAGTACAGGCGCAAATTTCGAGCCAAAAATTCAGTTTTTTTATGAATTAGCAGAAAAAATACGCGCTTGCGACACTTCATTAGCCAGAGTGGAAAAGATAAATTTGGCCAAAGAATCGGTCAAGTATGGTTTTTACATTAGCAAGCGATTTGCAGACTTAGCTGGAATAAATTCTTACCTTTCTAAAGAGAAAAATATGCTTAAGGAAAGTGCTACCGACCAAAAGCAAAACTATCTGAACGCGATGTATAATTTTCACACAAAATACACTGACACCACTGCTTACGTATCGAATGCTAATTACAGGATTCCACTGTTTCCTGGCTACGAATTTTGCAATTCTAGCGTGAAAACGACCGTAATTAAAGAAGACATTAAAGGAAATATATTTGTAGCAGGCTACATTTATCAAACCAATGGTATTTCAAATGCTTTTTTGTGCAAAATGAGCGATAGCCGCCAAGTACTTTGGTTTAAAAATATTGAAATTAAACCTGAAAATAAAAGCTCCTATGGCGAATTTATTACTTCCATTGAACCAAGCAATGAAGGCTGCATTGTGGCCATCAACTCTCGACTGCCATCTGGAATCAAAAATTTCCTAATTAGATACGATAAAAACGGGGCCGAATTGTTCAGCCGATCTGTTGCTTCAAATGCCGTAGCTCGACAAATGATTTTTGATGAAATAAATGATAATTTTATTTTGGTGACAAAAGGCGAGTTGGCATTTGATTTCACAGAGAAAGAAGAGCCTCTGACGATTGTTTGCTATGATAATACTGGCGTTTCAAAATGGATGCACAAATTTAATTTGAAAGGCAATGTTACAGAATACAGCAAAGTTTTTGAAGGTTATTTGTTGCTTTGCAATTTTGTAAGCATCAGCACGGGCAGCAATATTATTCAAAGCAAAGCAGGCTCAGCCATAGCCAATACCAATATCTTCATGCTTAAAATCACTACTTCAGGTCAGATTGCAAAATTTGAAACTATTTCTTCAGAGCTGAAACCCGTTTATGCCCTTGGAAGCGTGAAAATAAATAGTGGACATATCAATATTTTGGGCGTAAATGGCGAATTTTCAAATAGATGGCATTTTTTAAGACCTTCCAGACAATCAGATAAGATGTTGAGCGTAATCAATTCCAATGTTGAAGTTCAAAAGTAAGGGTCTTTTAACAATTAGTTTTTTGTTGATTTTTTCATTCTGTCAAGCCCAAATTTTAAGCGATGACATTGAAATGGCAAAGCAATCACTATCCACATATTCAACTAGTTACCAAAACTTAAAAACCAAAAAAGGTTTTTTTCTTTTTAAGTTTTACAAGACAATATTTTCAAGCCAAGATATACCCAATGTTTGCCAATTTCACCCTTCTTGTTCGGAATATGGGCTTTTGCAAATACAAGAAAACGGCTATTTTGTGGGAACAATGGCTACTTTCGATCGATTATCTCGCTGCAATGGTTCACAGTCTAGAAAACAATATCAATATGACAAAATCAAAAAGAAATTTGAAGATTTTCCCTAATTATTGAAAAACGCGTAGCCTAAAAATATTGCTTTATCGCCAACCATTTCAATAAATCCTTATAATTTTGTCTGTTGCTTTAAAAAGCATTTATCATTAAACAATCAACATTTTAAAAATGGCTTCTTTTGATATAATAATAGTTGGTTCCGGTCCAGGTGGGTACGTTGCAGCCATCAGAGCCTCGCAATTGGGTTTTAAAGTTGGGATAGTTGAAAAAGAGAGTTTGGGCGGCATTTGCCTAAATTGGGGCTGTATTCCTACGAAGGCATTACTTAAATCTGCCCAAGTTTTTCAATATATAAACCATGCTGCCGACTACGGAATTACAGTAAAAGAGGCCAAGCACGATTTCAGCGCAGTAATAAAACGAAGTAGAGATATAGCCAATGGGATGAGCAGAGGTATTCAATTTCTATTGAAGAAAAATAAAATCGAAGTTTTGAACGGTTTTGGCAAATTAACAAAAGACAAAAAAGTAGAAGTTACAGGTGCTGATGGTCAAAAAGCCATTCACGAAGCCAAACATATCATATTAGCCACAGGAGGAAGAGCCCGCGAATTGCCCAACATCAAAATTGATGGACAAAAAATAATAGAATACCGCAAGGCAATGACTTTGGAAAAACAACCAGCTTCTATGGTTGTAATTGGTTCAGGAGCCATTGGTGTCGAATTTGCTTACGTTTATGCCACCATGGGCACCAAAGTGACTATTGTTGAGTTTTTACCACGCATTGTGCCAGTTGAAGACGAAGAAGTTTCTAAAGAATTAGAAAAAAACTATAAAAAAATGGGCATCGAAATCTATACTAATTCAAGTGTAGAGTCGGTAGATACCAAAGGATCAGGTTGTAAAGTAAACGTAAAAACACCAACAGGAAATATTTCAATAGATGCTGATATAGTGCTTTCGGCCGCTGGCATGGTTACCAATTTGGAAGGAATTGGGCTTGAAGAAGCTGCTGTGAAAACCGATAAAGGAAAGGTATTGGTTGATGATTTTTACAAAACTAATATTGAAGGTGTATATGCCATTGGCGATATTGTGAAAGGCCAAGCTTTGGCGCACGTGGCATCTGCCGAAGGTATTATTTGTGTCGAAAAAATAAAAGGAATGCACGTAGAGCCTTTGAATTATGGCAATATCCCTGGTTGTACCTATTGCACACCTGAAATTGCTTCTGTGGGAATGACTGAAAAAGCAGCCAAAGAAGCTGGTTATGAAATAAAAGTAGGCAAATTCCCATTCTCAGCTTCAGGAAAAGCAAGTGCTTCAGGTGCTAAAGAAGGTTTTGTAAAAGTGATATTCGATGCCAAATATGGTGAATTCCTTGGTGCCCACATGATAGGAACTGGCGTTACCGATATGATTGCTGAAGTAGTTGTGGCCAGAAATCTGGAAACCACAGGCCATGAAATCATTAAATCTGTACATCCACACCCCACCATGTCGGAAGCTTTGATGGAGGCGGCTGCACAAGCTTATGGAGAATGTATACATTTGTAGCACATGAATTCGATAGCTCCGAATTTAAACCTTGGGGTATTGAATTCATATAATTTTCTGCTTCATTTTTCGTTTATCCCCAAACTTCATTTTTGAAAAATCTTCTTCTTTTCATTCTAATTTTTTCATTTCTACTTTCCTGCAAAACAATCTCCGTTAAACGAGTGCGATTGAAGGAATTATATGAAAAAATAGGTGATGAAGTAATGGGAAACAATGTATATGATACATCCAAAGGCCCATCATTAGCTTCTACAAAAAAGATAATCAAGAAGGATGATGAGAAAAAAGACCGAACAAAAAGCCGAGTTTTTTACGGTCTAAAAACCCGAAGAGCTTTTGCTAGAAAGGGTAAAGACCCTAAAAAAAGGGAATTTGAGCTCTTTTTTGTGCTAAGAAAGCAAATACCTACCAATCCTTATGTACGAGATATTTACTGGTACCATCTTAAAAAACGCCAAATAATATTGGGCCCGATCGAAGAGGCCGACAAAAAATATGCAAAAATCATTCATGGCCCCTATATAAGGCGACAAGGTCGAAAAATTTTAGAAGAAGGCATTTTCTATGTCGGCACAAAACACGGACGATGGGAAAAATACGACCGCAATTTTATTCTTACAGATAAAAAACGCTTTTACAAAGGCTGGCCAACCGATGCGGAAATATCTTATTACGACCTCAATAAACAAAAACCCAAAGAAGTAATACCGGTACAATGGGGCAAAAAAGAAGGGACTTATTATTATTTTGCTGAAGATGGAATGCTTGTTTCCACAGGGCAATACAAAGATAATTTCAAAATCGGCATTTGGACCGAATATTTCAATCCGAAACGCAAAAAGAAAGAAACCCAGTATCCCAAAGAAGCTTATTCAAATCTTGAGCCGTATGTGTTAAAAGAGTACGATTTGAAAGGCAAAGTTATTTACGATTTTAGAAAAGACGGCCCCAAAAGCGATTCGACTGCTACTTCTGAAATTAAAAAATAAAAATCTCAAATAAAATTTCCAATTGTAGGGTTATCTATTAGATTTTTCTTCTAATTTTGCACTCCCAAAATAGAGAGATGGCAGAGCGGTCGAATGCGGCGGTCTTGAAAACCGTTGACTGTTACAGGTCCGGGGGTTCGAATCCCTCTCTCTCTACTTGATTTAGTCCCGATCTATTTCGGGACTTTTTTGTTTTACACCAATTCAAAATATCTTTTTAATGCCAAACGTAGTAGCCATTGTAGGTCGCCCCAATGTGGGCAAGTCTACTTTATTTAATAGATTAATTGGAGAACGAAAAGCCATCATGGACAACGTGAGTGGCGTAACCCGCGATCGGCATTATGGTTTTTCCTATTGGAACGGAAAATCTTTTACCGTGGTCGATACTGGTGGTTACGTAGTCGGTTCTGACGATATTTTTGAGGGCGAAATTCGGAAGCAAGT
>JBJXGB010000177.1:0-14940 GCA_046152935.1 Cytophagales bacterium | reverse complement strand
GCAACGGCACTTTAATCGATCGTTGGGTATTCAATTCATATAAAATTTACCATAAAAATGAATATTGGCGGTTGCTCACTTCTGGTTTTATCCATGCCGATTATTCACATTTGATTTTCAACATGATTTCGCTTTATTTTTTTGGAGCATTTGTAGAAGAGTATTACAGATATGTGTTTGGCGAATTGTATGGGGCGGGTTTTTATCTTACGCTTTATCTAGTTGGTATTCTGTTATCAGATGTATATTCTCTTTTTGCTTACAAAAATTCATTAAATTTCAATTCACTTGGGGCCTCAGGGGCAGTTTCGGCAATAGTTTATGCTTCGATCTTGCTTTCTCCGCTTGATAAGATTTACATTTTTTTCATACCTATCGGCATTCCGGGTTTTATTTATGGCATCATATATTTGATTTACACGAGCTATTTGGCCAAGCAAAGCAACGACCATGTAAACCATTTTGCCCATTTTGGAGGTGCAATCATTGGCGTTTTATTCACCATTGTCATTTACCCTCCGTCAGTGGACTTGTTTATAGATCAAATAAAAACTTGGATTTGAATTGTAGATTCTACATAAATATCATTATTTCTCTATTTTTTAAAACTTTTACAAATAATCATTATATTTTTTGGTGTGCAATTCTAACCATGGTATTTACTAATCAAGACAACTTTTTACTAAAACAAACATGAAATAGCGCAGTAGTTGGTGAAATTGTAATGCTGGTGTGACTTTTGTATTACACGAAAATAGAATAGATCAATTCGTGGTAAAGTCGATTCAAAAAGTGCATTTTTTTTATCATCAAAGAATTAGAAAGAAAATTAAATATTAACCATTGGTAAATTTCATTTTTTTATGCTTTTTGCAAAAGATTTATTTTTTTACTGATAACATGTAACAAAAAATGAATAAGAATACAAAATTTGAATTTTTTGACTCAAAATGCTTATAATCAAATATTTACGATCAATTTAATTGTTTAATTTTCACACTTTATACCTAAGCCGTGCCAAACCAACAATCCATTCTCATTGTCATCATTCTGGTGGCAATTTTAGGGCTTCTTACGTTCAACACTTTTCAAAATTCTAAAAATCAAAATCTTAATGTGAAATTTGATAGTTTACGAACCAGCCTAAAGATTGCAACAGACAACATCAACGAGACGCAACTATTATTAACGAAAGTGACTGATTCCTTACAAGGGTTCAACAAACAAATAGATTTTATTCGCAATCAAGTGCAACAAGTTAATATTGCTCGTCAAATCGAAAACCTCAATAGTGGGAAAGAAAGAGCAGATTTGTCAAAAGAATTGAAGGTATTGAATAATGAAGAAGACAGACTGAAACGCCAACTAGATTCGCTAAAAACGTTATGAAAAATTCATTATCAAAATATCTAAAAATCTCAATACTGTTGGTAGTATTGAGCCAATCTGCCAATTGCCAGCAGAAATTTGTATTTGGCGATTCGCTATGCAATTTCACAAAACTTACCATACCAACTTTGGTTTCTGGCGAATACAATCTCAAAATAAATTGCGACACTTTGTATTTAGTGAGTGCTCGTAAAATGCAGATATTCAGATTACAAGACCAGTTGTTGCAAATTGCTACCAAGAAACAAGACGTTACAGGTAATATGCTAAATAATTACCAAATAGCATTGAAGAAAAATGATGAATACTATGAAAATCTGTACAGCCAATACAAAGCATTGGATAAATCGAGCACCAATTTTTCAAATTATACCAAAGAAAATTTAAAACAGGCTTCAGATACGCTTGCCAGTGTAAATCAGACATTGAAATTGGCAAGTAATCAACTAAATGGCATTGAAAAAGCGGTGAAAGCTGAACTTTCTATGGCAAAAAAAGAAAAATGGAAGTACGGAATTGTTGGAATTTTATTGGGCGGAGCCGTAAGTTCTACCATCCTATTAATGAGTAGATAAAACTAAAATAAACAGTTAAAAAAACAATACAAATGGCTGATTTTAAGATTGTTACCTTTGCAGAATTTGCAGATTGGCTTGGATTACAATCGGTAAGCAGATTGATAAAACAAATTCAAAATCACCATACCTATTTGCCTAGCTACGCACAATTTAAGGGGAGCAACCATTTGAAAATGATGCAAGGCATGGAATCGTCACACTTAGAACGAGGTTTTGCCGAAATTGCCCAACAATTTACCACCTTTCCCGATGGTAAAATTGGCATTGGCAGAAGCATGAATACCATTCCTGCCGGCATAAAAGGGGCAAACCAAACGGGAATTTGTATCGAACATGTTGGCAATTTTAATATCGATGGCGATGTAATGACCCAGGAACACAATGAAACCATTATTGGAATCAATGCACTTCTTTGCAATAAATTTGGTCTAAAACCATCGACAGACAGCATATTGTACCACCATTGGTACGATTTGAACACGGCAAAAAGAACAAATGGGACTGGCTCGACAAAAACCTGCCCAGGAACAAACTTTTTTGGCGGAAACAAGGTAGAAGATTGCCAGAAAAATTTTATTCCATTGGTTGAAAATGCAGTAGTCACAACCAAAATTACCGTTGCCCAGTATAAAATGGTGGGCTACGTAACAGTACCCAAACTGAACGTAAGGGCTTTGCCGAGCAGCAATGCCGCTATAGTAGACAAGCTAAAACAGGGTGTGCTAGTAAGAATATTTGAGGAAACTCAAGGTTGGTATCGCATTTCTTCAAGTGCTGGAAAGTGGGTAAAAGCAGAATATATTTCTGAAAACAATCCAGTTGATAATCTTACCTAGCACTTTGCGTTAATTTTTTCCAAATTTCATTTGTAGTTCATTCATTGATAAGTTTTTAAACTGTAAAATACACATTATCAATATGTTAAAAAAAGAAACCAAAAATATCGACATCAAGTATCAAAACCCTCTGGAATACCGAGTGGGCGTTGAAATTGGCGATGGCACTGTGGTGAGTAAGATATTTTACAAGAATGCTAATTACGTAATTTTTGGGCTTCGCAAAGCCAATGGAATAGAGAGCGACAACATTGAATACCTTACTATTAATGATGACAAATTCAACACCCACGCGATAAGTGTTGCCTTGAATAGGGTAAATTATTACCTAGAAGATTCGTCTGCCAACTGCGATAACTACAATGAAACTATTGCCGATGCCATATCGCTTTGTTTTAGAAATAATGAAGAAGAGGCGATTCTAGTAATGGCTCAACTTGAAAATGAAGTGAAAAACGAAGTATATAAGTGGAGCAAATTGATTTATTTAGCTGCATATCTACTTTTTACCCTTTCCATTGCGTTGCTTACTTGGCTTATCCAGCACAATTACACGTCCAATAAGACTTTGTTTTACATGATTTCTTTGGGAGCGATTGGTGGGCTTTTATCAGTAGCCAACAGCATAGACAAATACAATGTGGAGATAAAAAACCACAAAAAATTGATTAGTACTATTTTTGGTCCTTACTTGGTGGGCGTAATGGTGCGATTGACAGTGGCTTGTGTGGGAGCAGCTACTGCCTACATAGTGCTCAAAAGCAAAGTGATCGTTATTCCTGGAATTACAGATATCGACAATCCATATTTTATGTATGCAATAGGTTTGGTATCGGGTTTTAGCCAAAATTTTGTACCCAGTTTACTCACAAAATTTGAAACGAATGTGCTTTCTGGCGAACCTGTACAAGTGAAACCAAGTGGCGAAACAACGCAAAAAACAATTTCAAGTACTATAATGGTACCAAGCAAGAACAATCAAACCCAATCAGAAACTGTAGTAATTGAAGATGATGCTGTTGGTTGATTTGATTTCTTGGTAATTTCTAAAAAGTAAATCAAAAAATCAAACCTCAATAATAACCTACATAACTTGGCTTTCCTATCTCGAAATTACGAAAGCGAAAATCGTTGCTGCCAAATGGATTGAGTTTTATTACGCTATTGCCCACACTCGGAATATATGGATAGTAGCCAATGGTGATTAGAAATGAGCTTAAAATTAAATATTCATTTCTTATTTGCAAGCCGAACCCAAATACCGGGAAAACATTATCCTTCAAAAAAGACACATCTTCATCGCCTATCATGCCGAAGCCTCCGTTAAAAATTGGAGCTATGCGAAAGCCCAAAACTTGCCAAGGCAAATAGAAAATGGCAGTAGTGCTTAATACCATTTTGTTAGAGCCAATTACGCCTACGGGATTGAACCCACTAAGTCCTTTTACATCATTGATTGTAATGCGATCGTATTGGCTTCTGTTCAAGCCAACTGTAAAATCGAGCGATATAAATTGACGGTACAATATTCTATTTGGAAACTCTACAAGGCTTGTAAACCCTTGAATACCAGTGTTTAAACTACCTTGCTCGTACGACCCTTTTGCATTGATGAACGAGCCAAGCTCAAAATAAGCGGAGGCATTTCCGCCTCTAAATTTCACTCCATAGCTCGATTTTACCCCTACATAATAGCGTTCGGCAAAAGGTGAAATTTGGTATCCGAGGGTGGCCGCTACCATCGAGCCTATGGGCACATCTTCTGTAACTCCATATTTGTAGATAAATTTATCTTTGTAATATCCGCGTTGGGTAAGCCCAAAATTTATCATGAAGTTCGTCTGATTTTGTTGATTATAAATAGGATCGAACTCGACCATCGGTGCATTTTGATAATTTTTATTAAAAAATCGGCCTGCCATCACAAATTTAGTCGTTCGGTTTTGGTAAGATGCACCGCGGATAGGAAATGAAAGCCCTGCCCACGCATCGGCTGTCCAATACCTAAGATTATAAAATTTTGTTTTGGAAGAATCGATGGTTGACGTTAAAATGGCAATAGTGCTGTAATTGAACAAATCTACGCCACCTGCCCAACGTGTAAGTGGCGAGTAGAAAATTCTATTTACAGAAGTTCCTACATATTCATTTCCTCGTTCAGCATTGAAAATAATCCCTGCGGTGATAAAACTTTGTTTAATATAAGGTGCGAAATAACTAAATCGGTAATTGACGGCAGTGGTATCGAATATTTGTGCTTTAAAAACAGAAGCGTCTAATTGTTGACCAGAGCCTATGATATTTCTGTCTGATAAATTGAATTTATAGTTGCTACCTATATTTCCAGATGGGTAAATAGACCACCGATCTTGGGTTCTAACCATAATATCAACACTATCTTTTGATCGATAATCTGGGTCGAGGCGAATGGAGGCATCGGCAATAAACTCCGAACTTCTGATAATTCGCTCAGATTCGTGAAGCATAATTTTGTCGATCACATCGCCTTCTTTTATCAACAACCTATTTTTGATAGCAAATCGTTTTGTTTTTACATGAATGAGATTGCCCCCTTTTTCCAAGTAGCTTAGTGGTTTTTGAGTAGTGTCGGCAATATCGGTACCAAATGGATCGAGCGTAACAATAATGATGTTTCTGATAATTTTATTTTCAGCACCTGCGTAGATGTCTTCATTTTGCTTTTTCACCGTTCCAGTATATTTCTTACTAGAAGGCAGGCTAAAAACATTTCTAAATATTTCGTTGGTTAGCTTTCTTTTTTTGGCAAATTTCTCCAGTTTGCGATATGTCTGCGTAGAATCGTCAAATAGCGATGTTTTCTTTCTGATTTTGGGCACATTTTTTTCTTGAGCTGCAATGCGGTAGGTAGATACAAAAACACAGAAGAAAAGCACTAAAACGGTCAAAAAAGATTTTCTATGAATGGTTATTGATGATTTTTGAGCATTAAAACTGAGATGCACTAAAAAAAATCTTAAGTAATAAAATATCGAAAAATGAACAAAAAATTTCAAATTAAGCATGAATCGAACGAACGAAATAAAAGCTTGTAAAGGTTTAAAATCGTGCCACAAACTATTTTTTTACCTATGGTTGACCTTTAAAGACTACAAAAGAATTAAACAGGTTTCTCGCGAAAACCACGTGTGTGAAATATTGTTGCTCCAAATAGACACTTTGCAAATTATATGAATAGTACAAATACTGGCAATTTGTTTCGATCCAATATTTCAGATCGATAACACATACATGTACAGATGTTTAATAAAATATTGAGGTCTGCCTATTGTGATATCCGTTGTTATAAACCTGTGTGGCATTGTTTTATTATCGTTCTTTTACAGCTACAAATGATTGTTATTTGATCGAAGTGCAATGAAGTATATTTTACAATATTAGCCAATTTGTATGAGTTTGAATGTAAAAAGCTAGTAAAAATGCCTTTGAAATAGACTCTGCCAATTGCACAGCGACTTTTAAGAAAATGGGCAACAACGTGCCGTTCGATCGTTAAAAAAGTTCAACCAAAGAAGTAGCTCGGACATTACTGTTCTCTTTTGATCAATTTTCCTACATGAACAATCAAGTACCAATGATACATCAGAATTAACTACTTTAAATAAAAGATTTACGACCATTATATTAAAATAATAATTAAATGTAGGGGAAGTTTAATTATTATTTTGTAAGTTTGAAACTAAATAACGTGAGATGTGATAGTAAGAATACATATAAAGTTTCTAATAGTATTTATAATTTTTTTAATTTCTATTGAATCGAAAACTCAGCAATTGCCACAATACAGCCAATATATGTTCAATCCATATTTGGTAAACCCCGCAGTAGCTGGCAGTTCCGATTATTTTCACCTCAATTCTGGGTTTCGCTATCAATGGCTGGGAGTCGATGGCTCACCCGTCACTTTTTACATGAGTGGGCACGGACATGTAGGCAAGGAGCACCCAAGACTGAGAGGTATTCACAAAAACCAAAATTCATGGCACCATGGGCTTGGCTTCATAGCTTTTGCAGATAAATCGGGCGGAACTGGCAACAATTACATATTTAACACTTATAAATTCGGCATTACTTATGCCTACGATATGAGCATTACCAAACAAACCAGGATTTCGTTTGGGGCTTCGTTGGGCATCACACAAATTGGAATAGACGGTGCTGCAGCGAGGTTTTCCGAGGGTAGCTCGTCTATCGTGTTTAATACCATTGGAAATTTGGTATTTCCAGATGCAAATGCAGGCATATTTATCTACAATAAACTGTGGTATGCTGGCGTTTCCAACTACCAACTATTTGCCCAAAGGCTCCGAAGTACTCCTTTTAGCGATCCTACGGGTGTAAATCAGCTTGCGAGGCAATATTATGTTACTGGTGGAGGTGTACTACGGTTGCTACGCGACCCTGTGATCGACATGATTCCGTCTACATTAATAAAAATTTCGGAAAACGTACTACCTGCCCCTATTTCTGCCGATTTTAACGTCAAAATTACCTTTAAGCAAATAAAATGGGAAGACGACCATCTAATTTGGGGCGGGTTTTCGTACCGCACACAAGAGGGATTGGTGTTTATGGCCGGGTTTAGATTTAATAAAAGGTATGAATTTGGATACTCGTACGACTATACTTTATCGCAACTGCAAGCTAGAAGCAGAGGCTCGCACGAATTTATGATTGGCTATCGCATTGTGCCTAAACAGCGGGTGCTTTCACCATCTGATTTTTGGTATTAATACAATTATATGAGAAATATCTTTATTACTGTTTTGTTTTTTTTAGTAGGATTTAGTTCCACTTTGGCACAAGCCGATTTTTCTATTGGCACCACTTGTGGCTCAGGATCAGTCAATTATGCTGTCACTACCGGTTCTCCACCATACCTTTGGGATTTTGGCGATGGCAGCACACTGACAACCACTACATCAGCCATTAGCAAAGTTTACACCAATCCAGGAGTTTATACTATTCGCCTTACAGTTTCAGGTGGGTCGTTTATCACCAAAACCTTTCTGGTGCCAGCCAAACCAGTATTTGGCTACGGACGAGAAAGCCTCTGCCTTTCTACAGAATTAGCGGCAAGCATCACGGGCATCAATCCTAGTCCATTATTTTCAGGCTTGAATGGAAGGTATGCACCAGGCCTTGGGTTGGGCAGTTATTTCAATCCACTCACTGGTCGAATCACCTACAACATTGGTATTAGTTCTGGTTCGTACCCAATTTCATATACATATTCGGTAGCAGGTTGTGGCAATATTTCAGGCTCTACACTTTTGGGCATTGGAAATGCCACCATTGGGCCGTTTACGGGCGAAATTCAACTTTCAGGCCAATGCAACAGAGTACGTTTGGTGAAATCGGTCCTAGCCCGTGGTTCATTGCAATGGCAGATAAGTAATACATTTACTGGCGGTGCATTTGAAGATTTGCCCATTATTACTGAGCCTAACACATTGCAAGCGAATGACCCAACTGTAAACTCAAGTAATGCAGATTTTTACCTCACCCCAACTTTGACCGTAACTTCGCAGATTCGTCTGCAATTATCGGATCTATATTGTGGTATTTTAGATAATTCGCAGTACGACCAATTATTTACCATTGCAGGCTTAACAGACCCTGGTGTACTATCTACTCCAACACCAGTAACCTGCCAAAATTACGCCCCTACTGTATTTTTAGATGATTACAGAGGCCAGGTCAAATTTGAATATTCACTTGATGGCACAAACTACATAAACTCTTCTGGATTAAACGCAAGTATATTGCAAACCAAGCCAGGTATTGTAGGTGGCACTTTTGATGCTACACATGCACCAGTGAAAGATATTTTTAGCATTTCTGGCAATTATTTTTTTAGGGCAGAGGTAAATTATACCCAATATGGGGTACTGGGAAGTTGCGAGACTATCTATTCTAATGTAATCACAATTACTGCTGAGTTTTGCACGGTAACTTCGGCAATTTTAAACACTACCACTTCGCCAATATGTTTGAGCCAAGCCAGTGTGCCTGGTGTATTTTTTGATGAATCGTCAATATTAACAGGCACAACCGCTTCCATTACTGGCTGGAGATGGGATTTTGGAAATGCGGCTACGCCATCTGTTTCAAATACTACTACGCCCGTATTTCCAACGGTGAGATACAATAGCGCAGCCAACTCGATCAAAAATATAAGCCTTACCTTGCTAGGCACTGGTTTTATGTATGTTACGAGCACTACCATTCAAGTAGATGCTTTTACCAACCAAACTGAAATAAGCCCGCCAGCAAGCAACGTTACAGTCTGCTCGGGCAATTTTGTAACGCTTTTGGTAAATAGTACAAATAGCAACCCAGCAATACAATGGCAAAGTTCGCCCGATGCTAATTTGAGCAACTACAGTAATGTTTCTACTGTTGGAAATGGTGAAACTGCCCGACAATACACTACACCAGGCTTGTCGAACACTATATTTTATAGAGCCACGGTGCAAAATGGTGTTTGTCCCATGCTGACTACTGCTGGAAGATCACTTACCGTAATTCAACCACTTACAATAAGTCCAGCATTCGACCAACCGATCATTACGATTTGTGAGGGAAATAATGCAGTACTTTCTGCAAGTGGAGTAAATGGAAATATTAATTTTCTTACAGCCACTACTTATGGAGGAATCTATAATACTGCCGCAGGCACAAACTTAAGCAATGGAATTTTTAGGACTAATTTTTTAACTACCGCAGACGATTATTTTTTCAAAGCCCGAATCTCAAATGCTTTCGGTTGCAGTTCGGCAGAAAGTGGTATTTATACGATCTCTGTAGTTTCATGCCCAATTTTGGCAAATTTTAGTGTAAATGGTACATTTTTTAGTGATAAAGCATGTCTAAATTCATCTAATTTCAGCTTTAACGATATTACCCCAACCATTGCTGGTGTAAGATTTGCCAACTGGAATTGGAATTTTGGTAGTGGAGCTACGCAAGCAGCCATCTCTACAGTTTCTGGCAATGCCGTTTCATCTAATTATTCTACAGAAGGAGTAAAACAAATAAACCTAACGATAACTGGCGTGGCAGGTTCGAAAACATACATTGGTTCTAATTTCGTGACCGTAACTATCGATGGACTCTCGAATGCGAGCACTATTTCTGCCGACTACAATCCTATTTGTGAAAGCACAACTACAGGATTGAGCTTCATTACTACCAATGTAAACCCTCAAATTCAGTGGGAACAAAGTACCACGGGCTGGAATTTGATCGCCAATGCCACTACTACGTCTTACTTACCTCCAGCACTCGCTTCGTCTACGGGCTTTAGGGCGATGGTCACAAATGGTGTTTGCCCATCTACTTATACTCCCCAGATTACTATTTCTGTTTTGCCTTCGCCTTCGGTGACATTATTAGGATCGTATCTACTTACGGTTTGCGATGGGGCAAAAACGAATCTTTCCATTGCTGCTCAAAATTACGCAAGTATCGAGTGGCAAGAGGCTCCGTTTCCGAGTGAAAGTCTTTTTACTACCACCACGGGAATTGGTATCAATACTTTAAATTTTACTACCGACTTTCTTGCCAACCAAAGCTATTATTTTAGAGCTAAAATGATGGGTAGAGCTACGTGCGAATCTATTTATACCAATATCATCACTGTTTCTGGTGTTGAGTGCCCCATTTTGCCTATTATTTCTGTTACATCTGCTTTTTTTGCCCAAAGAACATGTTTTAGCGACCCAAAATTCTTCTTTAGAGACATTACACCAACCGTAAGTGGCGTTACTTTTGTGAAATGGGTTTGGGATTTTACTGGTTCGACCGATTTGAATACTTTTTCTACCAGCATTGCAGGCATAAATCCGCCTCAGAAAAACTATAATTTGTATGCCGATCCAGATGATAACTTCACAATTTACAATGCAACTTTATCCATAACGGGGGTTTCTGGCAATAAGACAATTGTCTATGCTTCAAATGTAGTATTGACCGTAGATGGATTGCCATCAATCTTAAATTTCAGAGATTCTGATTCAGATCATCAAATTTGCGTAAATACAACGCCTGGAGAAAACAATCTTGTGCTTTTTGACAATAAATATCCAGCGGATGCAGAGATCAATTGGCATTTATCGACCAATAACACCAATTATCAAGATTTAACTTTTTCGGGTTCAAATTATGAACAACCTATCGACCAAGCAGGTGCATTTAGCTTTTATGCAACTGCTAAAAATGGCGTTTGCCCAATTTTCAATACCACCAGCACCTCATTTGTCACCAACACCATTACTTCGCAACCTATCATTTATTCTTTTTCATATTCCGAGCCTGCATTTTGCAACTCTCTTACCACTGTTTCACCAATAATAAATGCCAATGGCACTTATGCAGGAGCTTCATTTAGTAAATTCCCTATAAATATTATTATTTCATCAAATGGGGTGATAAATCCGAGCCAAAGTGTGCCAGATAGCTATACAATTACCTACAATATTCCACCAACAGGCGGATGTTTGGCCGATTCTAGATTTACAAATGTAGTAATTGGCAAAGACCCTATTATTCCTGATTTCTTTTATCCTATTAGCCCAATATGCAATAACTCAACGGCTTTCCCATCTCCAGATTTTACATCAATGCCAGCAGGTTCTTACAATGTCACCACTTTGGGCTTCCCCATTTCTACTTTTACTGGGGTAATAAGCCTTGACGAAACCGTGCCAACGGGTGTATTTGAGATTGAGTATAAAACTACGGCATTGAATGGATGTGTTTCTAAAACTTCATCGACCATTTTATCGGTAACGGGGCTGCCTTCGCAACATAGTTTTGCCTACGACAAGATATCAAACTGCAACTCTAGAGGCACTATTCCACTTTTAAGCTCGACAGGTATCAATTTTAACGACCCAAACGAAGGAATATGGACGATCAACAACAATCCGATCAATACCACGATCGGCATTAACACCACTACTGGCGATGTGATAGTGACGACCGAAGCCCCAGAAAATTTTTATTTTGTAAAGTACTCAAAATTCACTTCTGGAGGCTGCGCAAGTATTAAAGTTGAGGATTCCCAACCAATTTTATTGTTTGAAATTCCAAAAACGCCCGTTTTTCAATACGGAACAGACCCTTCCTACTGCACAAATTCTGATATTCCTGTGCCAACTGGCACAAATATTATTGGGGGACAATTCAAATCTTTTTCTGAAGAGGTTGAAATTCAAAATATTGTAAGCGGCAAGATCAAAGTAGGGCCTGAAAATTTAGGTTTCAGTGGTGTGGCAGAAATCCAATACCAAATTGCAGCAGGCTTTGTTTGCCCAAGTGTTGCGGGCACTGCATTTGTCAATTTTACAGGCATACCTGCTCCCGAAATACAATATAGTAATACCCTTGTTTGCAATGAACCCACTACCCTACTTTACCCAAGTGGAGGCGTAAATACGATTGGTGGCACCTATAGAATACGAAATTTTGCTTCAAATCCTTTGGCAATCGACCCAATAAGCGGGGTAATAACAGTAACATCGGCCACCATTCAAGATTTGTACACAGTCGATTATATTGTTACCATTGCTGGCTGTGGTATTTCGTCAGTTACAAGCCCTGGCATTGGTATCAATATCCAAGACAAAGCAGATCAGCCTTATTTTAGCTACAGCAGCGACCCTATTTGCCAAAAGCAATTCCAATTGGTAGATAAAAGCAACCTATTTGATCCAAATTTTGTATCATCCAACCCATCTTTGCTGCTAGTAGATCCAAAAAATGGCAATCTTATCAGAAATAATGACTCAGATGGCATCTACAGCATTACCGGTTTTAACAATAGCAAGCCAGTATTTATTGGTTCAATTGCTACCAATATTTGCCCACCAACAGGCCGAATAGTAGTGGTAACGATTGGTTCGCAGGTGGTGATTCCAAATTTTTCGTACGGAAGTTCGGGATTATTTTGCAACGATGCCGACTTTGCCAGACCATCTGTAACACTTTCGGGTGGTAATTTTAGCAGCAACAATCCGGGCTCATTGGTTTTTAATTCAATAACCGGAATAATAGATTTAAAAACCTCGGTACCGAGCACTTACGAAATCACATACAACATCAATGCCGCAAATGCCTGCTTCATCGAACCGAAAACAGCCAACATTACCATCGATGCCTTGCCAGAAAAACAAAATTTTGCCTATCCACAGTCAAATTATTGCCAAGGTGGTGGATTGGGAGGCTTGCCAGAGCCTTTTGGATTGCCGAATTTGCCAACCGGTGGCTATTATTCCATTTCACCACTATCAGATGCTATCAGCACCGCCACTGGAGTTATCAGTCTTGAATCAATAATCGCTGGGCCTAAAGAGATAAGGTACATTTCGCCTGGAAAAAATGCTTGTCCCAATGTAGCGAGCGATCCCGCAGTCATTAATATCAATTTGAAACCTCAAGTGCCATTTTTAAATTACGGCTCTACACCGATCTGCATCGACACCATCAAAAAAGTGGTGCCAACAGCGCTGTACGTGGCGGCAAATGCCACTTTTTCGGGCTCTTCTTTTGTGAATACTGATGGCAGCCTTACCCTTACTGATCTTACGAGAGGCCAGTTTGCACAATATGCCATCACAGTGGTGAACCCAAGCGAAGGAAATTGCGTTGGTTTACAAAATACCTTTATCATTACCATTTCTAGCCCCATTGCAACGCCACAATTCAACTACTTTAGTTCGGTATTTTGCAGATCGGGCGATGTAAGACCCGATGTTGGCCCTGTAATTCCAGTAAACGGCTATTTTGAATCCTTCTCATCTAATCTAATTTTTAAAGATGATGTTTCAGGAACCATAGATTTAGAAAAAAGTGTGCCGGGCAAGTACAAAGTATACTACAAAGTGCCAGAATTAAATGGATGCCCAGCCTTCAACACCCCATCAGATAGTTTTAGCATTGTGGCACCAAGTATTGGGGTCATTAAATCTGAGCAATCGAAAGGATTTATCTGCGGTGGCAATGGTGTAGAATTAGAAATATCAGATTATATGGGTACACTATCTTGGCAGCAAAGAAACTGGGACGAAACGGCCTGGAATAACTTAAGTGTGTTAGAAAAAGATGAAATTTTCTCTACCGAGGCACTATTTGATACCACTTATATACGAGCTCAGGCAAAACTAAACGAATGCCCAGACACAGCATCGAACTCGCTGAGGATAAAAGTAATACGTGGCTCGAAAGGCGGCACAGCATCGAGCAACGAGAATACAAATTTCAAAGAAATATGCAACGAACTGCAAACAGATTTGAAACTAGAAGACTATGTGGGTGGAATAATTTGGCAGTTTTCAAAAGACAGTTTGTTTTGGGATGATGTGAGCTCGACCGATACTTTGGCAAAATTTACCACCCCAAGCCAAAATGAATATGGCCTAAAAATATGGTACAGAGCGGCAGTTACCAACGAAACCTGCCCTGCAGATTTTTCGAGCCGCGTATTGGTAAAAATCTGCGATAAAGAAAATTTTATTCCCAACGTGCTTACGCCAAATAGCAGTAGCGGAGGCGATGAAAAAAGTTCTTCGTGGCGAATAGAGCAGTTGAACCTACGAGATTTTGCTGAGGTGAGAATATTTAACAGATATGGCTCGCAAGTATATTTTGCCAATGGCAGAGACGCCAGCAACAACCCTTGGGATGGTGGCGGATTGCCAGCAGGTACATATTATTACGTAATAGACCGTAAAGACCAAACAAAGCCACTCACAGGATCGGTTAGTATTGTAAAATAAGAATTTTCTTGTGTTGGAGGATAAAATTTTTCACATGAAATGCACATTTAGCACCATCTGCACATAAATGAACATACTTTTTAGAACGGTAGTCTCATTTTTACAAGACCCCGACTACAGAAATTTGCTGTTTACCACCATTGTCATTTTGGGAATTGGCACAGTTTTTTACCACTTTGCAGAAAACTGGAGTTGGATAGATGCTTTGTATTTTTGCGTTGTTACCCTTACTACCATTGGCTACGGAGATTTTTCGCCACGTACCGAACTTGGCAAAATATTTACCATCGGATATATTTTATTGGGTATTGGCATTAT
>JBJXGB010000157.1:0-11101 GCA_046152935.1 Cytophagales bacterium | reverse complement strand
AAGCCAAATCCCTTTCCAGGTTCTACAAAATCATCGTTGAATACCTTAAGCAAACCAAAGCCATTGCGTTCGGGATTTTGGTAGCTACTGAAACTGAAATTGAAGTTACTTTTTAGCCAACCAATATCTTTAATTCCTCTCTCAGACGCTGGAAATAGTTTAAATTTCATATCAAAAATGGTTTTTGAAGGCGATTTCACTTACTGGTTTCCGCGATCGTGGCGTGATTTCGCGCGTTTTGAACGGTTCTTCAAGTAAATCTGGAGCTGCCAATTGTCCAAGTGCGATAAAAATACAAGGCTCTAAATCTTCGGGCAAATTAAATAGTTCTTTGGTCTTTACCATGTCGAAACCACCCATCATGTGTCCCAAAATATTGTGCTGAACTGCCTCTAAAAATAAAGTAGTGGTGGCAGCCCCACAATCAAACATGGCATGTCTATTTGGTTTTCCATTTGTCACGAAATTCGTTCTTGCACACAAAAGAATGAGAACGGAGGCATTTTTCGCCCATGGCGAATTGCCTGAAAGCAAACAGGAATGAAATTTTTCAAATGCTGCTTCATCTTCTTTGTGGGCATAAGTGAATAGCCAAGGCTGCTCATTCATGCTGCTTGCCGCCCAAGATGCCGCTTCAAATAAAGTATGTAAAGTGGCTTCGTTTATGCCTTCGCCTGTAAATGATCGAGCACTCCATCTGTTTTTAACTATTTCACTTACAGGATATTGCGTTTTTGGTATTTTGATGTTCATTTTGAATTTCGTTGATTGTTGATAGAAAGTGAAATGCATCTTTTGCAAAATGCCCAAATTGAGTTTTGAAATATTAGTCTAAACTCCAATAGATCCAATACGGTTCTCAATTGTCTAAATTTATTTACAAGAAACCATTTACTACTAATAATGCTTTACTTTGCATTATTCTTTCTTACAATCGCATAAAAATGTCGCCACACGCAATATTAAATCTAATTCTTATCATTTTAGTATCAGAATATTTATTAGAAACATTCTTAGAATACCTAAATTTCCAATATCTCAACCAACCACTTCCAGCCCAGTTGCAAGGCATCTATGAACAAGATAAATACCAGAAATCACTTCAATATCAGAGAGAAACGGCTGGTTTTGGCTTTTTTTCAGATGCTTTTTCATTTGCGCTTTCGCTCATTATGTTGATAATTGGCGGTTTTGGTTGGCTCAACAGCTGGTTACAAAACATTATCAACAATCCACTACTATTATCTTTGGGCTTTTTTGGATTCTTATTTATCGTTTCTGATGTGCTGGGTCTGCCTTTTTCGTTGTATAGTACCTTTTCAATTGAAGCCAAATACGGTTTCAATAAAATGGACGCCAAAACTTTCTGGATAGATAAATTGAAAGGTTACGGGCTTACAATAATAGTTGGGGGCATTATTATTAGTTTGCTTTTAGTTTTGATACAATGGCTTGGGGCAGATTTCTGGTGGGTTTTCTGGATAGCTATTTCTTCCATTATGATTTTCATCAATATGTTTTACACCTCTTTGATTGTGCCTTTGTTCAACAAATTGACCCCTTTAGAAGAAGGCGACTTGAAATCTGCAATCATGGAATATTGCAAAAAAGTAGACTTTCCTTTAGATAATCTTTTCGTGATAGATGGTTCAAAGCGAAGCACGAAAGCCAATGCTTATTTTTCGGGATTTGGCAGCAAGAAGAAAATAGTATTATATGATACATTGATAAAAGACCATTCAATTGAAGAACTGGTGGCCGTTTTAGCCCATGAAGTCGGTCATTACAAACGCAAACACATCATCCAAAGCATGGTAATTTCAGTTTTGACTGTTGGAGTTACGCTTTACATTCTTTCGCTGATGGTTTTTAACGAAACGCTTTCAATGGCTTTAGGTGCTAAGGAAAATACAATTCACTTAAATCTGATTGCATTTGGATTGCTTTACTCTCCTATTTCGACCATCACGGGCTTGTTGATGACCATTTTATCTCGAAAAAATGAATATGAGGCTGATGATTTCGCTAAAAACACTTTCTCTAGTGAATTTCTGATTGTTGCTTTGAAAAAATTATCGACCAATAATCTGAGCAACATCATGCCGCATCCTTGGTATGTGTTTTTCAATTATTCACACCCACCGTTGCTGGCAAGAATTAGAAATTTGGAGAAATAATAGTTTTGAAAAACCTCAATAATGTAATAATTTGAAATCAAAAAATAAGTGTCTTTATGAATGACTACCTAGTTTTTTTATCTTTGTTAAAATTCATAGCCAAATGGAGAATAATCAAGCTGAATTAATGTTGGCTTTAGCCAAAAAACTACAATCAGAGAAGAGGGAAAAATCTAGTATTATTTTAACTCTGAAAGCTGCTGGTATTATGGGTGAAGACGGAAAATTCACCGAAAACTATTCTATTCTTGGAAGCGCTGTTGAGCATTCAACCTTGAATAATGTATAATATCAGACCAAATCTAAATATCGGTTTTCACGGTTGCGATGAAAAAGTAAGAGATAGTTTGGTCAACGATCCAGGTTCAATCCAACTGAGTAAAAATCCGTATGATTGGCTGGGTCATGGCTTCTACGTTTGGGAGAATAATTATGAAAGAGCCTTCCAGTGGGCAAAAGACAAAAAAGAGATCGCCCACCCCTCAGTTGTTGGAGTTTTGTTTGTGTTGAACAATTGCCTCGACTTTACAGATTCCAAATACATTGATGTCATTGACAATTACTACAATTTGTTTAAGTTTGATATTAATGAATCAAATCTAACATTGCCTAAAAACAAGGATGTAAGAGAAGATTCATACAAGGATAAATTAATGAGAAAATTAGATTGTGCAGTAATTGAGTATTTACATCAAAAGAATCAAGAAAATATTGATTCTGAAATTAAACTAAAGGGATATAGTGAATCGAAGCATTTTGACACTACAAGGGGAATCTTTACAGAAGGAGGTCCAGCTTTTGAAGGCGCTGGAATTCAGAAAAAAAACCACATTCAAATTTGCATTAGAAATCCAAACTGTATCAAAGGTTTTTTTATTCCCAGAGAGGAAGTAAAAAACCAATTTTAAATTTGCCGTTTGAAAATGGTAGCAAACATCCTTTCTATGACCTATCGAAATAACATCTACAACAAATTCATTTTCAATGATATTGTACATAATTCTATCATCACCAACTCTTATGCGATACCCTGGCCTGCTTTTAAGCTTGATACATCAATTTGATCTTGGATTTAAAACAAGATTAGCTATTGCTTTTTTAGATTTGAATAGTTCGGCTAGCTAATTTTTCAAGTTGCTTAAATGCAGGTTTACTAAAATTTAATTATAAGCCATGTTATTTCTTTTAGTTTCAATCATTTTAAAAGCCACTAACATAGGAATTCTGGTTCCATCATCATTTTTTTGGGCTTCATCGAATAGTAGCACCTGTTCTAGCTAATCCAGATGCTCCATCAGTTTGTCAAATTCCTTCAAAGGCAGTACCACCAGTTTCTTGCCAGCAGTATCAGTGATGTATTGAGGGTGTACAGCTACCATATTTTCATTTGATAACGGTTACAATAATAGTATTTTGATAATTGATCTAAAATTAATGGGAATAATTTTATCCTACTATTCGACACTATGAAGTTCTTATTCTTTAGCCAAAAATCTTAAAAATCTATTCTTTTTTCTATATTCGTACTAATATTTAACATCGTTACCAATGAAGCACACCGTTTCCTGCTTGATTTTATTAGTTTTATTTGTTAACACAAATGCCCAAAACGGCTTTAAAACCATTGAAAAAAGTGGTAAAAAACCAGATTGGCTAAATGGGACCGATCAAAATTACATCATCACTTATGGATCTGGCCCTACCTCCGAGGCCGCCAAAGAACAATGTCTGGCAAATATCAGATCGAATGTGAGCAGTGCTGTTGCCATACAAGTGAGCAGCAAAACCAAAATAGACATTACCACAAAAAATGGCAAAACTGACGAAAGCTTTAAATACGCCATCGAGTCGCAAACAGCCAATATCCCTTCATTGAAAGGTATTTCTATCAATAAAGCCAAAGATTATTACTGGGAAAAATTGAAGGACAAAAATGGTAATATTCTTTATGGATACCATATCAAATATCCTTTTTCGCAAAGCGAATTGAACGAGTTGATCGATGAATACAATGCTATGGATGAGGAAAGCAGCCGAAAAATCAAAGAATTTGATAGAATGATCGACACCACGACTTCTTTCGACAGATTAGAATCGGCTATTGTGGAAATGGAGGCGCTAAAATTGAGATTGATTGACGATAGAAAAGACAAAATCACTGCCCTTCTAGAGCGATTGAAGACAAATAGCCACCCATACAGCATCAAAACCATCAAAAACAATGCTGGCGAACTCAGTTATGTACTTATCAATAGCAATGGGAAGAGTATAAGAGCTTCCGCTAAGCCTACATTTACTTCCAAGTGTGCAAAATTGAAAAGCCTCGTGGTAGAAGATGTACTCAATACCATAAACTTCGAATACGATCTATGTAAATACGTTGATATACCCGAATTAAAATTGTCTTATGCCATTGCCAACCGCAAATTTGAATTCTCTTATCCCATCGATATCAATTTGAATAAAGTAGAATTGAACATGACAGCCGATGTTACCATCAAAGGCCTCTCGCAAAACGAAGTAAATATATTGGAGACTGAATGTGAGCTTGGCTTAAATTCTAAATTCAATTACCCTATCAAAATAAGGACTATTCAGTTGAAAATTGACAACGAACCACCCATTATTGGCGATAATTTAGAATATACTATCAGCAAATCTGGGGCCTTTCAGATCAAATTCAAGAGTAAAATGCCTTTGAAGAAGGAAGTATATTCTCACAAAAACAAAGCTTTTCCTTATGTATCTTGTCTGATTCAATACTATAATGTAAACACGCAAAAAGATGGCATGATTCACATCTCCAACCAGCGATACAGCACAGATTGGTGAAATATCAACCTAAAAATGAAACAATACACCATTTTTCATTCTTTAGTAGCTCAAAAAAGAACCGCTTCCTGTCTTGGTTTTTAAATCTGCAGTGACTACACTACCCGTTTCAACCTAGTTTAAAGTACAATTATGATTACATTCTTGAGAATTTTCCTATCGATTGTTTGGCTTTGGATGGTTTATGTAGTTGTCGCCACCAGCTTAGAGAGTAATTTAATGAAAGAGTGGCCATTTCTCTCTTCAATTCCTTGGATGCGAGCCACTTTATGGGATTTTTATGGCAATATCCTCGTTATTTACGTGTGGCTTTGCTATAAAGAGAAAAATAACTTTAAATGTGCCATCTGGCTTGTGGCCTTCATCACTTTGGGCAGCATAGCCAGCATCGGCTACTTGATCTTGCAATTATTTATGGTAAAATCAAGCGCCTCTCTAAAAGAAATTTTTGTAGCAAACGATGAGATCGTGGCCTAATACATACCATCATACATGAACAACATACTACAAACAATTATCTTTAATCTTATTACCATCTTACTTTGCTTCTCGGCCGTTTGGCTATGGCAACTAAAGAGCAAAAATGCGGGTGTTGTCGATGCTCTTTGGGGATTTATCTTTCCATTGCAAGCAGCTATCTACTTTTTTGCCGCAGGCAATTACAGTCTTAAAAATATACTCATTCTTACTGCGATTGTTTTTTGGGGCTTACGTCTCTGCATCTACCTCGCCTACAGAAATATAGGCAAACCCGAAGATAAACGCTATGCAGAAATAAGATTTGAGGCTGGAACCGATGCCAACAAAAAAATATTTACTTTCTACATTATTCAGGCAGCTTTAGCCTTCATCCTATTCATACCTATTTACTTTATTTTCCTCAATCCTAGCACCAATATTGGTATTTTTGAAGGTGTTGGAATAGCTCTATTTATCATTTCTGCCCTGTGCGAAGCCATAGCTGACGAACAACTAAGAATATTCAAAGCCGACAAGGAAAATATTGGCGAAATCTGCGATAAAGGTCTTTGGTACTATTCTCGACATCCCAATTACTTCTTTGAATGGCTCGTCTGGCTTAGCATTTTCATCATTGCATTGGGTGCAGACTTTGGGTTTATCGCCATCTATATGCCTATCTTCATGTATTATTTACTTACCAAAGGCACTGGCGTAAGAATGACAGAAGCCATTATTCTATCAACCAAAGAACATAAGTATCAAACGTACATCAATACCACCTCTGCTTTCATTCCTTGGAAAAAAAAGTAAAAATAGCCGACTAATGCAGCCGACATATCAATCCGAATTGCCTTATCAACCGTAAGTATTAGAAAAAACACCAATGTGGTATAGCCCCCTACTTGAAAAAAATGTTATTCCTGACTTTTTGATAAAAAGAAAAATCAAATCTTTGCTCAAACAGAGACTAGCTGAAGAATCAGCAGAGGGTGCGGCAAAAGTTCAGAAACGTTTTGCACATTTACTAGCAATACTAAAAGCATCGCCCATAGCTACCAATACGCAAGAAGCCAACGATCAACATTACGAACTTCCTACATCATTTTACCAACAAATATTAGGAAAAAATCTCAAATATAGTGCCTCCTATTTTGAAGCTGACACCACTACACTAGATGAAGCAGAACTAAAAATGCTTCATATTACATGTGTAAGAGCAGATTTGGAAGATAAAATGCAAATACTAGACTTAGGCTGTGGTTGGGGATCGCTCACATTATACATGGCAGCACAATATCCACAAAGTCAAATTGTGGCTGTATCAAATTCAAAGACTCAGAAAGAATATATTGACCTAAAAGCCACAGAAAGAGGGCTTACGAACATAAAAACCATCACTGAAGACATCAATTCTTTCACTACAAACCAAAAATTTGACAGAATTGTGTCGGTAGAAATGTTTGAACATGTACGCAACTACGAGGCATTGATGGAAAAATTAGCTAACTTACTAAAAATCAATGGCAAACTGTTTGTGCATATATTCACACACCTACAATACGCCTATCTATTTGAGGTCAAAGATGCCTCCGACTGGATGTCAAAGTACTTTTTTACAGGCGGCACAATGCCATCAGATCATTTGCTGCTGTACTTTCAAAAACAACTTACCATCGAGCGACATTGGCGGGTAAATGGTACACATTACGCCCGTACAAGCACACAATGGCTGTCAAATATGGATAAAAACAAGCAAACCATCATGCCTATTTTACAAAATATCTATGGTGCAGATCAGGCTTTGAAATGGTGGGTGTATTGGCGCATATTTTTTATGTCGTGTACGGCTTTGTGGGGCTACAACAACGGCAATGAATGGTTTGTAAGTCATTATCTATTTGTAAAAGACCCAAAATAACCATGCAATACCTCCAAATAGTTTTAATTAGCTTAGTATTTTTATTAAAACTCAAAGCCCAAACGAGCAAAGACGTAATATCTTACGCTGGGCAAGCTTTCACCATCAAACCAGCCGCATTCTTTTATCAAGAAACACACAATGAAATCATAGTAAATGGCAAACATTGTAAAACAGACGTAGCCTACACCAATGAGCTAGGCGAAAAAATTGGCTACAAAACACTCGACTACACCAAGTACACCACTTCACCTACCTATAAACTAGAAGACAACAGAGCAAAGTACCGCGAAGGAGCTGAAATAACACCAGATGGCAAAGTAATAGTATATTTTCAGTATACAGACAAGGAAATCACAGCCAATTTCAAGACTTTTTCTGTTCCGCAGCCCATTGTTATCGATGGCGGATTTAACTATTTTGTAAAAGAAAACTGGAACGCCATCATCAATGGCAGTATCTTGACTTTTAACTTTGTAAGTCCTTCCAAAATGGACTATTTTACTTTTAGAATAAGCAAAAAGGCAGACATAGTTTACAATAGAAAACAAGCTACCCTACTTTATCTCGAACTTGATAATATGATACTAAGATGGCTAATACCACCCATCAAAATAACCTATGATATAAAGACAAAACGCATCATAAAGTATGAAGGTATTGCCAATCTAAGCGACAAAAACGGTAAAAATGAAATAGTATCAATGGTGTTTCCTATTCTTGGGCCATAAACAAACATGAGAATATGAAGAAACATAAAGTATTACTGCAGAAAACATAACAAAGATCATTCCGCTATACCATTACCTTTTCCACTGAAAGCTTGACATAAGAAAAAGAATAAGAAAAGTCATATTAAATACACTTGTAACCTAGATTTTTAATAAAAAGACATGAAAACAAATGAAAAAATAAGCATCAAAGACCTCGACAACAAGCATTTTCAAATGCAATCTATGAAGTCAAATGAAGATTACAAAGCAGTATTGACGCACTATCTTCATAATTTTCATAACGGAGTTTCAGAACACTACAAAAACGATGCATTAGCCGTCTTAAGAGAGTATGTTAAATTTAAAAACCAAACCGACAAAGGATTATTTGCCGCTCAAGAAGGAATATTTGCAGCCGAAGAAGCACTGAAGCAACTGCTCTTTGAAGTCAAGAATGTTCCATTTCCAACCATCGATAATTATACTTTCAAATTTATAGACCTTTTTGCTGGCATTGGCGGCTTTCGACTTGCCATGCAAAACCTTGGTGGTAAGTGTGTATTCACAAGCGAATGGGATAGAGAAGCAAAGAAAACATACAGAGCAAATTTTGGAGAAATACCATTTGGCGACATCACAGCACCCAAAGTAAAAGACTATATTCCAAATAATTTTGATGTTTTGTGTGCAGGTTTTCCTTGTCAAGCATTTTCAATTGCAGGTAAGCGAGGTGGCTTTGAAGACACCCGTGGAACTCTATTTTTTGACCTCGCAGAAATCATTTGGAAGCATAAACCTAAAGCAATATTTTTAGAAAATGTCAAAGGTTTACAAAGCCACGACAAAGGAAAGACCCTTAAAACAATTTTACATGTGCTACGCAACGATCTAAACTATTATGTGCCTGATCCTCAGGTTATTAATGCCAAAGAATTTGGCGTTCCACAAAACAGAGAACGCCTCTACATCGTTGGATTTCACAAAAATACTGGTATAAATGCTTTTGACTACCCAACACCTACCAAACAAAAAGTATCTTTTGCCAATGTGAAAGAAAAAAACGTACCTCCAACCAAATACTTCTTATCAACTCAATATGTGCAAACCTTAGTAAATCACAAAGCAAGACATAAAGGCAAAGGAAATGGCTTTGGATATGAAATTATTTGTGATGATGGCATAGCGAATGCCATAGTAGTAGGAGGAATGGGAAGAGAAAGAAATTTAGTTTACGATCATAGAATTACAGACTATACTCCTACAACCCATATTAAAGGAACTGTCAATCGTGAAGGCATTCGAAAGATGACACCAAGAGAATGGGCAAGATTGCAGGGCTTCCCAAACGAATATATCATTCCAGTAGCCGATGCATCTGCGTATAAGCAATTTGGCAACTCAGTAGCAGTGCCAGCAATACAAGCAACAGCAAAGAAAATAATAGAACTAATATTAGACAAATGAAAAAACTTAACCAATTAGGCATTACAGTAGGTAAAGACAATAAAGCAGAAGTAGTTTTTGATAGTTTATTTGCCAGCTTTACCACTGTTCAATACAAAAAACCATCTGACTATATCTCTATCTATTGGGAAGCATTTCAAAAGCACGCAGATAGCAATAATAACTTAAATGGAAAAATATTTGAATACATATTGGCTGCACTTTTTGTAAGAGAAAATCTATTACCCCTTTATGTAAGTGCTAAGGTCGCTTTTGTACCCAATATTATTTACGATCTTATGTTTTACACAGCCGAACGTGGCCCTATTTGCATTTCTGCAAAGACCAGCCTGCGTGAACGCTATAAACAAGCCGATCTTAAAGCCATTGCTTTGAAATATGTTCATCGAAAAGCCCTTAGCTATTTGGTAACACTTGAAGCAAACGAGGCTAAAAGTGTACAAGCTAAAATTAAACATGGAGATGTAATCGGACTTGACGATGTAATCGTAGCAACAAGCAACAACTTCAACGATCTAATTGATGAACTAAAGACCTATAGATTCTCTGAACCGCCTACTATTAAGGTAATTGAAAGCAATCAGAAGATTACCTTGGAAAAAGTGAATGCCTTGTTATAAAATAATAGCCCTACACTAAACAAGTGCACTACGAATTAAGCAATATTCATATACTAGGAAGGTCATACCTAAGAAAACAAAGATTCTTGTTTGGTACTTTATTAATACAAAACCAAACTACCAATACGTACAAGCCATACAACAACAAAATATATTATGCACTACACCAGCAAAACAGAACAAAGTGCTCTACCATACAATAATTACGCAAATTATGCCATCGTCAACACAAATTATGCCACCGCCAACGCAAATTATGCCACTAACAACACAAATTATGCCACCGTCAACGCAAATTATGCCACTGTCAACGCAAATTATGCCATCGGCAACGCGAATTGTGCCACCGTCAACGCAAATTTACCCTATAACTACACTATTTCATGCAATATAACCGTTTACTAAACCATAATTACCAACGTTTCATAATCTAATACATAAAATAAAAACAGATATACATTTAATTTTAATAAAATACATTTCACTCATATCACATTTTACTAAGTATACATTACATCAATTAATAAAACTTTAAATAAATATATCATTATGATAACAATAGAAACTAAAGTAAATAATACGATCGATCAAGTATGGAATGCTTGGACAAAACCAGAGCATATTGTCAACTGGAACTTTGCATCAGACGACTGGCATGCCCCACACGCTATGGTAGACTTACGAATAGGTGGCGAATTTGTAACTACAATGGCTGCCAAAGACGGCTCAATGTTGTTTGACTTTGGTGGAACTTATACTAATGTTGTTCATCATCAAATCATTTCTTATACCTTAGAAGATAATAGAAAAGTAGAAGTACACTTTTCTACTAATAATAGTAATGAAGTAATGATTATACAAAAATTTGACCCTGAAAGCGAAAATACCCATGAACTGCAACAAGCAGGTTGGCAA
>JBJXGB010000262.1:0-8649 GCA_046152935.1 Cytophagales bacterium | reverse complement strand
GATTGCAGAAATAACATATCAACTTGCAGAAATGGCATAAACGCACAAAAAAATCAATTAATTAATGAAATATGTTCAAATACCGATCCTACCAATCAGAATTTTTAGATGCTGATTATATTCCTCAGGTAGATTTATATCAAAATCTAAAGGAATTGGATTTTATTAATACCTGGTTGGGAGGTCATAATATCACAATTCAAGGTTTGGCATATTTTGTGAATTCTAAAATCAGGTATTTATTAGAAGATTATATAACTATTGCCGATGTTGGCTGTGGTGGTGGCGACAATTTGCTGGCCATTGCCAAATGGGCTCGAAATCAAAGGATCAGGGTAAAATTGATAGGCATAGATATCAAGCCAGATTGCATAAATTATGCCAAAGAAAATTGCAAGGCATTTCACGAAATTAGTTTTATTGAATCTGATTATCAGCTTGTTGATGAAAAATTTGATATTATTTTTTCTGCTTTGTTTTGCCATCATTTGAATGACGAGCAATTGGTGCACTACTTCAAATGGTGCGATTCTAATTCCAGAATGGGCTTTTTTGTAAATGATTTGCAGCGAAATTCGCTAGCATTTTATAGCATTAAGTATTTAACTAAGTTACTTTCAAAATCTTATTTGGTGAAGAATGATGCGCCTTTGTCAGTTTTAAGAGGCTTTCGTAAAGCAGAATTGGATGTCTATTTGTCAAAAGCTAAAGTTGATACATTTAAAATAATGTGGAAATGGGCATTTAGGTATTTGGTGGTGCGTAGGAAATATTGAAGCAGTAGTGTTTATATTAGGTGGCTTTATAACTCATTTCGGTTAAGCTCTTCCAATTGATTGCCTATAAATAGCGTAATCCAATGTTTTAATAAAATCATTGATGGAGAATGGCCATTTATGAGGGCTTTTACAAATCTATGTAGGCCTATATTTTTATTGATATTTTGAACTTTGGAAATGCTAATCAAGCCTTTGAGATTATTTGGCAGATTAAAACTAGAAGGATCGATACCAATATCAAGGGCATTTTTCAAAAGCCATTTTTCCATTTCAGGGCAAATTAAAATCAAGTAATGGGCTTTTTCTTTATGTTTTTTAGGATTAAACCCTCTTTAACTTTAATAGTTGCAAATTCAAGAAAATATTGAGGGATAGATCCTTTGTCCCGATCTTCATCTACTATTCCTAAAGCTATTTTGTTTTTCAAAATTGTTTTAAGTTCTTTCGCCACATCGCCACAACTATGCTGATGGTTGAACCCAAATTTTGTCGCTTCACCTACAATTTCTGCAACTTTTGTATCGAGATAACACTCACAAACTATATTCAGCATGGTTGTCTAAGTATTTGTCTATTCTAAAGAATATATCTACACCATAATCTAAAAATTCAGCTAAATCTTCATTGCTCAATCTTTTAGCTGTGGTTTGTTTTTGTTTGAAATCAAATCCGCATACAAATACAGACAGGTCTTCTTTTGGAGTGTTTTCGATGAGATTGTTTAATAAATAAGGGCTATGGGTAACTACAAAAAACTGTTTTTGAGTTTGAGCAATCAGTTCATCTGCCAAAAAACTTACATAAGGAGGATAAGCATGTGCCTCTGGTTCTTCCAGTACAATGATGGGAGCTAAACTATGTCTAGCAACAGTCACATAAAATAATATTCTTCTAAAAGTATCAGCCAAAGATTCATAAGGAAGGCTTCTAATCACGCCTTCTTCAAGTTGTATTTGATTTTTAAGTGTGAATGTCTTCTCGTCTATAACGATATTAGAATTCGTATCTTTTAAAAAATCTTTGGCTAATAAAAGCAGATCTCGATGGTAGTATAAAACTTCTCCAAGATTATTCCCAAAAGGAGACATTAATAAATTGAATCCTGTAGATTCAGGTTCTACTTGGCTCTTGAATACAAACATATCTACAGGTGTACCCACAGCTCCAGCTTCATTTTTAGGAGTAAAAAACTTGTCAAACCTGTCGAATGATCCATCATAAGATTGAAGTTCAAAAATATTTTCGTTTTTTAGATAAGACAAAGCATATTCAAAATTTGCCCCATATAAGGCGATTGATATTTTATTTTCAATATTCCCTTCAAAAAACAAATCTCTTACTTCATCAACCCTAAACAAGTTTTGTATATTTATTTTGGCTTTATTTTCTGCAACCAATCCAATATTTTCTTTCATATAAAAAGAAAGGCTCGGCAAAGTCAACGCTTCAATAATATTTGATTTCCCAGCATTTGGTTTACCAATAAATAAATTTATTCTTCGGCAATCCGCTAAAACCAATTCTTTTATGGTCTTAAAATTATTTATTTTTAGGGTTTTAATCATTTCTTTTGCATTATAAATGGCAAGTTACCAAAATTAAGGAAAATATATCTTGTCTAATGCTGTTGATAAAATGATTATCTTAAAGCTAAACAATAGACAGTCATTGTATTTTAAAAATTAATATTAGAATTGTATGAAAATCTGTATGAATTCCATAAAGGTCGAATCATTTTAAATCAGCAAAAATCGATGCTCCCTAAACTGAAAACTGAAACAATTTACGATGTAGCCATTATTGGTGGTGGCTTGGCAGGTTTGACATTGAGCATTCAACTGGTCCAAAAAAACCTTAAAGTTATCCTTTTCGAGAAGGAGACCTATCCGTTTCACAAAGTTTGTGGCGAATACATTTCTATGGAATCGTGGGATTTTCTAACTAGATGTGGCCTTGATTTAGAGGCGTTTAACTTGCCTCAGATCAAAAAGTTGAATGTTACAGCTCCAAATGGGAATGTTTTGAGCCATAATTTGGATTTGGGTGGCTTTGGGATCAGTCGTTATAAGTTAGATGCTGCTTTGGCAGCGATTGCCACTAAAAATGGGGTCGAATTGCTACAAAATTCAAAGGTTGATGATGTGGTTTTTGTGAATGATGAATTTGCCATTATTGCCAATCAGCAGATTTATAAGTCAAAATTGGCTGCCGGGTCTTTTGGTAAAAGATCGAATATTGACATAAAACTTGATCGAAAATTCATACAAAAGCCACAACAAAATGCCTTCAATTATGTGGGAGTTAAATACCATATCAAACTCCATTTTCCTTCAGATTTGATAGAGTTGCATAATTTTGAAGATGGCTACTGTGGAATCTCAAAAGTAGAAGGCGATACTTATTGCCTTTGTTATTTGACCTCGGCCAATAATTTGAGAAAATATGGAAATATCAAGAATATGGAAGAAAAGGCCTTGATGAAAAATCCATTTCTCAAAAAATATTTCAATGAAGCTGAATTTCTGTATTCCGAACCTTTGGTGATTTCCCAAGTGAATTTTTCAGCCAAAAAAGCCATCGAGAATCATATTTTGATGGTTGGAGATGCAGCAGGATTAATCACACCTTTGTGTGGAAATGGCATGAGTATGGCCATGCATGGTTCATTTCTGTTATCTCGACAGATTGAGGGCTATTTTTCTGGAAAATATTCAAGGTTGGAGCTGGAAAAAAACTATGTCAAAGCTTGGAAACAGCAATTTTCTTTGCGCCTTTTCATCGGGCGATTAATTCAATATTCTTTTGGTCGTCCAGAAATTACAAATCCCATGATTGCCATTCTCAAATACTTTCCTTCGTTTGTGAAAAGGTTGATAAAATTGACACACGGGAAACCTTTCTAATCTAGCTGGTGCATTTTTAATTCAATTGCATAAATTTCAATTAATTTTGCTGCCATTATGGAAAATATACTTGGCAAAGAACAGATAAAATCGTGGTTTGAAGGTTTGCAAGACCGCATTTGTGCCGCAATTGAGGTTACAGATGGAAAGGCAAAATTTCAACAAGACGTTTGGCAACACCATGATGAAGGTGGCGGCCGAACACGCTTGATTCAAAATGGCAATATTTTAGCCAAGGCTGGCGTCAATTTCTCTGCTGTCGGTGGCAAAACTCCCGATAAAATACTGGAAGCCTTGAAGCTGGAAAACGCTAATTTCTTCGCTACTGGCGTTTCAATCGTCATGCATCCCATCAATCCCTTTGTGCCAATTATTCACATGAATGTGCGCTATTTCGAAATGACGAATGGCGTTTATTGGTTTGGTGGTGGTATCGACCTTACCCCACATTATGTGAACGAGGCTGATGCACAGTTTTTTCATCAAACGCTAAAAAATGCCTGCGACAAACATGATTTGAATTACTATCCTAAATTTAAGACTTGGGCTGATGATTATTTTTTTATCAAGCATCGAAATGAAACACGCGGCATTGGCGGTATTTTTTTCGACCATCTAAAAGAAGACGAAAGCCATTCCAAAGCTGATATTTGGGCTTTTGTACAAGAAATTGGTGATACTTTCATCAAAATTTATCCTTATTTAATGACAAAAAACGCTAGTCATCATTATGATGGGGCTCATTTGAAATGGCAAAATATGCGCAGAGGAAGGTATGTGGAGTTTAATTTGGTATATGATAAAGGCACAAAATTTGGACTCGACACCAATGGCAGAACAGAATCTATTTTGATGAGTATGCCCCCATTAGCGGCTTGGGAATATGATTTTGTGCCCGAAATCGACTCACCTGAATCAAAAACATTGGATTTATTGAAAAAAGGAGTCGATTGGGCATAGTTAATGTTCCATTTTACAGATTATGTTTACCTTAAAAGAATTTAAAGAATGAGAAAATTAGCAAGCATTCAAAAAATATTGGCTCTCGATCCCATTGAAGGGGCAGATGCCATCGAAAGAGCTACCGTATTGGGTTGGCAATTGGTAGTAAAAAAAGGCGAGTTCAATGTGGGCGATTTGGCCGTTTATTGCGAAATAGATAGCTTAATGCCCGATGTGCCCATTTTTGAGTTTCTAAAAGTAAGGCAATTTAGAATACGGACCATCAGGCTACGTGGGCAAGTTTCGCAAGGTATTTGTTTTCCATTGTCAATTTTGCCTGCAAATTTCGATATTTTTGAAGATGCAGATTGCACCGAAATTTTGGGAATTACAAAGTACGAGCCACCCATTCCTGCTTGTCTATCTGGGATAATAAAAGGGAAATTTCCATCTTTTATCCCTAAAACAGACGAAACACGTGTGCAAGTGTTGCAAAAACTTTTAGACAAATACAAAGGCGATCATTGCTACATCACCGAAAAAATCGATGGCAGTTCTGTTACCTATTTCATCAATAATGGTGAATTTGGCGTCTGTTCTCGTAATATTGAGTTTCTCGAAGACGATTCTAATAGCTTTTGGAAAGTAGCCAAGCAAATGGATGTAGAAAATAAATTGCGGTCATTGAATAGGAATATTGCCATTCAAGGCGAATTGTTTGGCGAAAATATCCAAAGCAACAAATTGAAAATTCGAGGACAAATAGCTCGTTTTTATAATGCTTTTGATATTGATAAATTTGAATATTTGTCGTTCGATCGCTTGATTGAGGTTTTTAAAAAACTGGATTTGCCAATGGTACCAATACTAGATGTTAATTATGCGTTGGAAAATGATATCGAAGCCATTATTGCAAAATCTACGATTAAAAGTCAAATTTTGCCTGAAGTTTGGGCCGAGGGAATCGTAATTCGCCCACTTACTGAAAAAATAGATTTATTTCTTTCAAACAACAATTTTAATAATGGCCGGGTAAGTTTTAAAGCCATCAATCCAGAGTTTTTGATAAAATATGGAGAGTAGATGTGAAAATAATGCCAACAATTATACTACCATCAGATTATTCGCACTACAAAATTTTATGGCTCTACTTTGCTGATAATCAGTTGATTATAGCTTTTTGATAACCACTAACTACTTACCACTTGCTCTTCAAGTTCTTTTATTCTAGCCAGCAATTCATCTTCTTTTCTGTTCATTTCCTCTTGCGTTGCTGCCAATTCTTCCATATTTTGTCGCATTCCCTCTTCTTGCATTTTCATCAATTCTGTTTTTTCTTGAGCTTCGCGAAGTAGTTTATTTGTCAAATCATTTACTCGGGTACTTGCAATTACCGAAGCCAAGCTGACCGCACATTTTTCAATAAAATCGATTTGATGTGGTAGTAAAGAAACGAACGATGCCATTTCCAATACACCTTCCACTACTTCATTGTTTAGCAAAGGCACTATTATCAGGCAATTGGGATTAGCATCTCCCAAACCAGAGGTAATTTGCACATAGTTTGCTGGAATTTCTGTCAAAAATACCGATTCACGCTCCAAATATGCCTGACCTACCAAGCCTTCTCCAATCTTGATGGTTTTGTGAATAAATTTAACACGATTGTAAGCAAAAGTGGCTACGAGTTCCAATACAATATTAGGTTCCTTGCCTGTGGCTACAAACAACCCACCTTGGTTGCCATTCAAGTATTTTATTAAGTAATTTAGAGCCAATTGTGATAGTTTCTTCAAATCACTTTCCGACCTCAATAGTTCTGCAAATTGTGCGTATCCTTCATTCGACCATTTCCTTTTGTTATCTTCTTCGGTAGATGTTTTCAAGTTGTCGATCATTAAATTCACTGAACTCGCCAGCACGTCAAACTCGCTTTTTACTATGGCTCGCTTGCCATAATCACCACCTGCTATTGCTTCAGTCACCTCTGTAATTCCTTTTTGCGATTCAATTACTTTTTTAAAGGCTTCATTCAACTGCTCAATTTCTGTTGTTGTTGACTCTACAAAATATTCATCCAAGTTTCCTACTGCTACCTTTTGGGCTATTCTGGTAATCTTCCTTACGGGACTTAATAATTTCTTGATGTAGTAACTAGTTATAGACACAAGTAGCCCTAAGAATAGCAGCCCAAACAAAGTAAGTTTCAGAAGCTCATCGATGAGACCGGCAGTAAGGTATGTAAGTGGAACTTTAATTACGATGTACCAAGGCGTTTTGGTGGCTCCAATCAAAATTGGCACAAATGTTTTAAGAGTGTCTTGTTCAACAAAGGATTTGGCTCCCGTTATGCCTTGAATTTTTGAATGTATATCTGGCAACACAAATTTTACGTTCAAACCCAATAGATTTTCTTTGTTAGTAGCGGCTACCACCGTTCCATTGTATGAAATAATGGCGAGCTGGCCATAGCCATCAAAAAGAGTAGATTGGTCTACGAGTTTTTGCAACGATTCACAACTAATATCTGCCCCCACTATGCCTACAAACTCCTCTTTTGGGGTAAGAATAGGTACCACCAATGTCATTAGCAGCACTTGTCTGTCGCCAATTTTATATTTTATTGGATCGATAACTGTTTCTTTTCTACTAATTCTGGTTTTGAGATAATAATCTCCCTTACCCTCTTGCAAATATAATTTTAAAGGTTCGAAAGCCAATTTTTCGGTTTTGGTGTCGCGATACCAATAGGGCACAAAATTGCCATTTGCGTGGTTGCCTGGCAATCCTGCGTATTCTGGGTCTTTATTGTCAAATTTATTTGGCTCCCAAGCCGTATAAATTCCCGATAAGAATCTGTTTTTGTCTACAATATTTCTTAAAATGATATTGGCGTCTTCTCTCGTCAGGTTTAAGGGATATTCAGTATTTACCTGTGAAGAAAATATTTGGGCTGTGGTTCTGCTAATGTCCAATGCTCGTTCCATTTCTGATCTTATGTCAGAAGCATAATTTTTAGCCAATATATTTGATTTTTCTATGGCGTCATTCAGCAGAGTAGTTTTGTACTTGTAATTGAAATAGCTTACCAGAATGCAAGAATACACTACAGTAAGTATACCAATTACTAATGAAAGTTTAAATCTTATTGTATTAAATTGAGCAGGTAGCTTCATAAGTAGTTTGTTTCAGTAGTATGGTAGATGTTTTGTAAAATCTTTAATGGTTTCAAATAATTGTTAAGTGTTTTCTAGAATATCCTCTAAAAACCAAGGTTAGTTTTCATTTTTTTTACGTTTATTTTAAGAAAGTGATAGTAAAATTCAAATATTTTCAACAAAATGTATCATTTTTTCAAAGTATTTTCCTTTACAGTAAACAACGCTGTTGTTTCTATTCCTTAAATAATCTAGTGCTTTTTTTGCATATTTTATTTCATTTTAATTGCTATTTTGTATCAGAATAGTTGTACGATATTTTGATAATATTGATTGTAAACACAATAGATGCTTTTTGTTTATCTCGCTCATAGGCGACATTTTTGTATGTTTTGTTGAATTAAGCCTTGGTTTTTGGTGATTTTAGATTTTAATAAAAATTTTGCAAAAAGCAATTTGCTTTGGTAAAAAGTATCATGCCAGTGTCGTACCATCAACTTGTATCTTCTTGTAACGGAAGTACTTTTAATAGTAATAATATACAATCCTGCAGGCATATCAGAACTATCAAAATAAAAACTAGAATTTCCTTTTTTTGCAATGCCTTTTGCTATTTCTCCAGCATTATTTCTAGAAACATCAGCAACTGAAATGTTTACTTTCACATCGCTAAAAGCAGTTATCGGAATACATTTCAATCCGCTCGATGGGTTTGGAAACGGAGTTTGTGCAGCAAACGTTTCTTTTTCACGCATAATTGCCGTTAAAGTACCATTGTTTGTGCCATTTAAGGTCGTATTTGCAATAGGTATGCCAGTGATAGCTGAATAATTGTCAAAACTCCGTACACTTTCGGGGGCGGGGACT
>JBJXGB010000097.1:0-4518 GCA_046152935.1 Cytophagales bacterium | reverse complement strand
ATCATTCTTGTCATTGAGCTTAAATTCATACGCACCGGCAGACTTGGCTGAAATATGTTGCCATTGCTTTACGATATTGATATGATTCAAATTTCTGCCTGCATTTTCACCAGCTCTTACTTGCGTAGTAGCTAATTTTTCGATCAGCATAAAATGAATTTCAGAGTCAGCAAAATTACCACTGACATTGTACTGAATATTCAGACTGTTTGCAGTTTCATTTCATTGAGTCTGAATTTTCAAATTGGCAACTGCGGGCTGCATCAACTCTTTGTCGACATATTTTTTTATTTGCTCCTTTTTCGTACCCACCAATTGTAATTTACCATTGATGATTGTTTGTGGTGTATAAATTGAATTGAGTGAAAAGTACTGGCCGTAATCGCGCTGGCGAGCAGTATACGCAGCAGAAGAAAAAGAATCTTTCCAACCCAAATAATTCCAATAATCTACATGGAATGCAATAAAATAAACAGGCTGATGAAGATTTTGGTATTCGGCTTGCAAGTCTATCATGGCCTCGTCTGCGGGTGGGCAACTAGAACAGCCTTCTGAAGTATAGAGCTCGACCAAAACTGGCGTTTTTGCAGTAGTTTTGGTATCGGATTGGGCTTGGCTTTGCAAAAACATAGCCAAGGTGATTAAAAAAGAAAATAAGAATTTTGTTGCCTTTTGCATAATAATAAATTTTATAATATTTTAACGACATTGACCTATCAAAAATTGCACCTTGCAAATTTCTAGTCCTTGCAAATATTCAGTACTGTAGCGTAAAAGCAGATGCACATCAATATTTGCAATTATTGCTTACTTTGTAAGCAAATCCACCCGTATTAACGATCATAAATGCAATATATTGTATAGGATCAAAAAAGATTATATTTTTTTGGACTTACTTCTTTGTCTTTACCCTGCTCTTCGGAATTTCCCGTGGTGTCGAAGGTTTTCTCTCGCCACTCATATTTACTTACTCTGTGAGGACACAGAGCGAGTAAAGCAAAAAATAAACAAAGCATAACAATGACCTTTTTGAAATTATAAATAAGTAATTTGCTTTGCGTATTTACCAAAACTAAAAAATGCTCGATCCAGAAAAAATAAAATTTTATCTGTCACTTTTTAAAAACCTAGACCTTTCAGACTTGGCCAAAATATTTAATTTGGTCAATAAAAAAACATTGCAACCACACGAAATATTCATCAACCAAGGCGATACAAATAAAAAAGTAGCATACATAAAGAAAGGATTGGTAAGAGCGTATGTTATTAAAGAAAATGGAGATGAAATAACCACTATGGTGCGTTGGGAAGATCAAATTGTAGCCTCTTACGACATTATTATTTTCAATAAGCCCTCCAGATTTATTTATCAGGCACTCGAAAAGACTGAACTTTTGGAAGTTGATTTTGATTTGGCACAAAAAATAGCCAATCAAAACCCCAAACTTGACGATGCCAGGCGACATTTTTTGCACGGTATGTTGGGCGAATCCATATCCAAGGTAGAGTCTTTTATTCTTTTATCGCCAGAAGAGCGGTATTTGCAATTTATCAAAGACAAACCCAATATTGCCAACCGAATTCCAGACAAATACATAGCCTCTTTGCTCGGTATTACGCCTGTTTCGCTCAGTAGAATCAGAAAACGTATTGCCTCCACTAAAAAACGCTAATTATCTTTTGTTAATTTTCTTGTGCATTGCAATACCTAGTTTTGTAGCGTATTCAATCACTAAAATTCACTTCAATGGAAATTATAGCAAAGTATTCGAGCATGTATGGCGTCACCGTTTTTAGGTATTTGCTGCTTTCTGGCATTCCTTTCTTCCTTTTTTATGTGGTTTTCTCCAAAAAGTTTGCTAAATCTAAAATTCAACTTCGATTGGCGTCTTCCAAAGATTTTTTTGGCGAAATTCTCCATTCTTTACAATCTAGTCTTGTTCTGACCTTGGTTGGATATTTGGTTTTGTTTACGCCCTTTAGAAATTTTACGCTTATTTACGCTGAAGTCGATGCCTATCCGATTTGGTGGCTCCCAGTAAGTTTGTTTCTTGCTTTGCTGGTTCACGACACCTATTTCTACTGGATGCACAGGGCTTTGCACCACAAATCGCTGTTTTCAAAAACACACAAAGTGCATCATTTATCAACCAATCCATCTCCTTGGGCATCGTACTCTTTTCATTTGATCGAGGCTTTTACAGAAGCATTTGTGTTGGTGATTATTGTATTTACGATTCCGATGCACCCTATTTCAATTCTATCATTTACAATTGTTGGTTTTTTAATCAATGTTTATGGGCATTTGGGCTTTGAAATTATGCCAAAAGGGTTCAGAAGCTCAATTTTGTTTCAATGGCTCAATACTTCAGTTTATCACAATTTGCATCATTCAAAATTCAAGGGCAATTACAGTTTGTATTTCAGACACTGGGATAAGTGGATGAAAACCGAAAACCCAGATTATGAAAATACTTACGACCTTGTTCAAGAAAAAAGGTTTGGAAGCAATATGAAAAGCTTTGAACGTGCCTCAACATCTAAAGTATTGCTAATTATTCCTTTATTATTATTTTTTGGATCAGTAAATGCCCAAATTGAGGGGAAATGGCAAAGCGAAACGGGTGATATTCTGAAAATATACAAGGAAAAAGGGTTGTATTTCGGTAAAGGTATTGCCACTGCAAATCAGGAGGAAATGGTGAAACTACAATTTAAAGACCTGATAATTTTACGAGAATTTAAGGCTAAAGGTGAAAACCAGTATTGCTGCGGAAGCATTTATTTGCCCAGAAGAAAAATGATTGTGACTGGCGAAATAACATTAAAAGACAAAAACACTATGCAAGTGACTGGAAATAAGGGACTTATAAGCCATACGATGGTCTGGAAGAAAGTAGCTGATTAACGCATGTCTAAGTCGTTTGCCTTGAAAGCAACAAAGTAGCAGAAAAATCGGCCGACAGATTTAGATCTGTGCCAACGCATAGCTAGGTCGCGAAATGCAAACACAACGACAGAAAACTTGTTTCATTTAACATAACGTACAACAATGAAAATATTTCTTTACCTCTTTTTTGGTTCATTTTTGGTGCAGTCCTTTGCCCAATCTTTTGAAAGATGCTCTTTTGTATTGATGGATAGCGTGGCAAATGGCAATCATATCGAAAAAGATAAACAATTTGAAAACTGGATAAAATCAAAGCAGAACCAAAAGAAAAATGTGCGAACTGAGGCCGATACTGCACGATTCAAAATTCCCGTAATTGTACACGTGGTTCACAATGGCGAATTGATGGACATAGGGGCAAATATTAGTTATGAACAGGTAAAATCTCAAATATTGGTTTTGAATGAAGATTTCAATAGAATTTATAGTACGCCCGGTTATAACACCGACATCAACGGTGCCAATATCAACGTAGAATTCGTGCTTGCTACACACGATCCGACTGGAAATTTACTGGCTGAGCCTGGCGTAGATCGCTACGATGGGAATAGGGCAGCATGGAATATTTTTTTAGTCAATTTGGATTTAAAACCTAAAACAATTTGGAACCCAGACGATTATTTTAACATCTGGACAATAAATTTAGATGGATTCAAATCTAGGTTTTTGCTCGGCTACGCCCAATTTCCAGATCAAAGCAGCTTGCCTGGCCTCAACACCTCGGGTGGTTCGGCCGCCACGGATGGCGTAGTGGTTGACTACCAATTTTTTGGTAGCCGAGACAAAGGAGATTTCCCAAGTTTGGCACAAGGTAACTATGGCAAAGGCCGTACTTGCACACATGAAGTAGGGCATTGGCTAGGTTTGAGGCATATTTGGGGCGATGGGCCTTGCGAAGTAGACGATTATTGTGACGACACCCCAGCCTCTGATTCTGCAAATTATGGCTGTCAGATTGGTAGAATTCGCTGTGGCGGTGTACAAATGATTGAAAATTACATGGATTATTCCGATGATGCTTGCATGAATATCTTTACAAAAAATCAAAAAGAAAGAATAGATATCGTGCTTCAAAATTCGCCAAGAAGAAAATCTTTAGCACAAAACACAAACTATGTACGTCTGTACCCACAAGTGGTTGAGCCTCCCACCATTGCCAAATCAACACCAAATACATCATCCCAAAGTCCATTCCAAATCTATCCAAATCCTTCAAACAGCCACTTCTTTGCAAATTGGGAAAAAAGTGCCACTTACGAATGGAAATTGATTGACATTTATACTGGATTGATAATAAAAACTGGATCGGGTAACGACCGCCAAACCACAATATTTTTTGATGAAAACAACCATTTGGGCTTATTTTTATTCGAAATAAAAATAGATACTGTTGTTTATCACACTAAAATTATTAGAAACTAACCACTTGCTTGTCTTGTCATTAAATAAAATTGAATATCAACAAAATCCAAAAAAATAGCCATGAAAAAATACTTGTTACTCGCATTTTCTTTCAATGTGATACATCTTTCAATTTGTCAATCTAGCTACCCAGCTGCCTCTTACGC
>JBJXGB010000095.1:0-4441 GCA_046152935.1 Cytophagales bacterium | reverse complement strand
GGACTTGTTTAGTTGAGTCTAGTTCTGAGATTAATGAGGGCAGAAGCGAGAAATAACCAAGCTTTAAAGTTTCGCGCTTTATACTCAAATCTGACTAATATTCGTTTATAAGAATCTAACCAAGCGAAAACAGTTTCAATCTTTTTCCTAAAACTGTAAATATAGTCGCTTAAATAGCGGTATTCTTGTTCAATTTTCTTTTGATTTCGCTTATTTTTAGGGATATTTGCAATCATTTGATATTGACTTTCAATGGTTTGGATAAATTCTTTGGTGTCAAAGCCTGCATCTGCGTTCAAATGCGATTTATTGAAATCAATCTCCGCTTGCTTGAGTGTGTCAACTAAAACTTCCATATTCTCAATCAGTTCAAAGCTATCATTATGATTGCCTGCAATGCAGTCTGAAATAGCCAAAATGTGATATTTATTGTCGCAAATCACTAAATTATTGGTCGTTTTACAGCTTTTTCGCCCTTGAAAGGCTACCTCTTCGCCCCTTTTTTTGACGGCGTGTGAGTGCCATCTAATTGAATACATTCGAGTGCCAAACTCTCTCTCATCTCTTCGTGGGTACTCATAAACAGTTTCTCAAAACTGCCATCTTTTGACCATTTACTGTAGTGATAATAAATATTTTCCCACGTAACTAGCTTATTATCAGGACGAAGCGTCCGCCATGAGCAGCCAGATTTCAACACATACAAGATACTGTTGAATACATAGTGATAACTCACCTTTTGGCGATTATGGTTTAACTTATGACTCAAATGCGGCAAGATATATTCCGAAAAGTCTGATTCCGATACGTAAACAGGTAGTTTGTTCATCTTTTTGAACGCAAATTTGACAATTTATTGGCAACTAAACAAGTCCAATGATTTAAAAACCTTCATACTTTTGATAAAGTACTTAAAAAAGAAAAATTGTTCATTCATAGATAGATAATAAGTAATCCTCTTTTTTTCACCCCTCGACGGTAGGTCGAAGGGTGTTTCTTTTTCTTTTTTACACTAAATGTTGCATTTTTGCGTTTCTTCTCAAATCTACGTATCCACTACTTTTATGAAATATCTTTTTCTCTTATTTTGTGCCTTCAATATAGGCAAATCGGCAGCACAAACCGCAGAACAGCGCATTACCGCCCAATTTGATTCAGTAGGATATAAAAAGGTAAAAATGCAATACGCGAAAATTGCCGAAGGAAAATCTATGTTTAATTTGTATGATTTTTCAAAAGCATACAGTTATAAAATTGTGGCTTTTTCGGAGGAAACAGGCGTTTTAGATACCGATTTGTTTTTATTTACCGAAAACGATAGCCTACTTTTGAAGGACAGCGACCCCGACCCCATCAGTTTGCTGACCTTTGAGCCTGCAAATGACACAAAAATAAAAATTGTGGTCAATAACTACAACAGCGAAGTAAGCGGGCATGACTATGCTTGTAAATACGCCATTTTTGCAAGGAAAAAGCGGGAAGAGGGGAAAAGTAAAAACTAAGTAAGAAAAGACCTTCCAAGTTTCAAAAACTTGGAAGGTCTTTTCTTATTTCGCTACCACTTTTTTATCTCCTTCGCTAAAATTATAAGAAATCGCTCTCCGCAAACGCACTTCTCGATTATATTTTTCGACTGCCCAATCTAACATTCTATTACTCATATAAAAGGAGCCAACTGCAAGTGCGGTAAAACCTAAACCTGTAAAAACGACATTACGCATTTGTGGGTCCCAATAATTGGTTTTTCTTTGAATCTGAAAAGGCACTATCATCATCGGGATTCCTGCACCCAAAAAGATATTTCCCACAGTGTTCATGCCTTTTGAAAAGTCATAATCCCTTCTTACATATTTATCACCAAAACGCAATAATACATCTTTCGCATTTTTATCGGAATATAAGCCCATGCCATGATAATAATAGCGGTTCATAAAACCCAAGCGCGTTCTTACGGTATCAAAGGTTTCTTTGTTACGATTTTCGAGGGATTCGCCCCAAAGCCTTTCGTTGTAAAGCCTTACCGTTCTTGCACTTAACTTATTGGCAGTGATGCGCATAGCTCCTGCAAGCACCACATATCCTGCACCCACGCCAATCGTTTTGATTGTACTTTTGGTATCGTCAGCCAAAGACATCATATTACCCAAGCCAATAAAAGCAAGTGGCGTGGACATTTGTTTTAAAGCATTGGGAATACGATAAGAGCGTTTTACAACGGGGTCGCCTAGCCACCAAAGCGCGTCAATAAAATTCTGGTTATTGCGCATTTTTAAGGCATGATAATAATAAGTATTCAAAATCCCTTTTTCATTGACAATACTGTCTGAAGGTAGGCGAACCATGTCGGTATTGAGTAGTTTTCGTGTAACAGTCGGAGCTTGTCCAAAGCTCAAGGATATGCCTATTAACCAGCAAGTTATAAATAATTTTAGTGCAATTTTCATAATACGATTGAATTGATTGTTGATGTATTGTTTGGCAAGATAACCATTTTGTATCAGTGAACAATTAACAGCAAAAAGTTATCAGAAGTAAAATTTTGGCTATCAAGCAAATATACTTTTGAAATTAGTAAGCTATTTTGTTCATATTACTTATTAAATGGAATGTTAATTTGTAGAAAATAATTTTTCAACACAAACTTTTTGTGCAATTTCCATTCCTATTTCAATTTTTCGCCCTTCCATTTCCACCTCAATAGCAGCAGGACTTACTTTTTTTACCTCAAAAGAGTGGTTTGGATTGAGTTCAAGCTGCCATAAATCTTGAATCACCATCGGAATTTGGTACATATTAATCACCGCTTTGTCATTGGGTTGCAAAAGCGCAAGTACCAAGGTGTTTTTATCAGGCATACGAGGAATAGGCGAGCCGTGCGGGTCTAATTGCGGATAACCTAAGCGTTGTTCGACTGCTTGCAACACATTTTCGCTTAGTAAATGTTCGTATTTCTCCGCATCTGTATGAATTTGGTCTGTATTCAAACCCAATACATCAGCCAAATATTTTTCCCACAAACGATGCGCCCGAATCAAATCATATCCTTTTTTAGTGCCATTATCTGTGAGGTGAATGTTTTGAGATTGAACCGTAATAAAGCCCTCGCTTTGAAGATATTGCAAAGATTGGCGAAATTTTACCGCATGAAAATCTACTTTTTCTTTCAAATTTTCTAGGTTTAAATTCCCTAATTCATGCAATTTTACCGCTTGTTTTAGCAGATCTTCTCCGTCCTCTTTCTTCCTTAACCTCATGCGTTTGAGCCATTTATGTAATAAGCCTTTTTGAGGAGAAAAAAGCATTGCCAACAAATAACAAAGCGTTGCGACCAAAGTCATTGCGGGACCGGGCGTAGTTTCAAAGGCAATTGCCACCAATAAGCCGCTCACCGCAGAAATAATGCCTACCAAAGCCGCAATCCACAGCATTTTATGAAGCTGCTGCGACAATAAAGCGGCAGTTGAAGCAGGTGTTATGAGCATTGCCACCACCAAAATCACGCCCACCGATTGCAAAGAAGCAACCACCGCAAAAGAAAGCAAAAGCATTAAAAAATAGTGAATCGTGCTATTGGAAATGCCCAAAGTATTGGAAACTACCGAGCCAAAAGTCGTAATAAAAAAATATCTATAAAAACTTGAAATACAAACGATTGTAAACAACATCACCAAAAAGGTCAGCCATAAATCTTGGTCAGAAATGCCCAAAATATTGCCAAATAAAAAGTCTTTCAAATCTAAATGAACGCCTTGCTGTCGCGTTACCCAAGAAATTCCCATTACCCCCATGGCAAACATAGAAGTGAACACAATGCCGATGACCGCATCTTCGCGCGTTTTGACATTGCGCTGAATCCAAGTAATTAATACTGCTGCCAACAAACCCGCAGTAACCGCACCCAAAAAGAAGCCCATCGTTTGCTGCCCAACCAACAAAAAAGCAACCACCACGCCAGGCAAAATCGCATGAGAGAGCGCGTCACCAATCAAAGACATATTCCTTAACACAATAAAACAACCCAATATGCCACAAGTGATGCCCACCATCACTGAAGCCAGCAAAGCGCGAATTGCATAATCTTGTTGTAGTATTTCTAGCATTTTTTGAAATGTTAAGATGGCGAATGTGTTGGAGAAATTCGCCTCAAACTTTGTAACTTATTTAAAATGAACACCATATATATTAGAGAAATCGGCGTAACTTGATAGCGAAACCTCATTCCCTCCCCTATTTCCAACAAATTACTAACACTTGCCACGTATAAAATGTTCATTAACAAAAAATAAACGCCAAATTCGTCCGAAAGTTTCCCTTTTCGATAGAGATACAAAGTTAGGAAAAGAAATAATATGTGCAAGAAAGCATTTGCCAAAATTGCGAGGATATTTTTATGAATGAGGCGTTCTTCAGAAGCATTTTTTCGGATAAATTGCAGGTTCAG
>JBJXGB010000052.1:0-4983 GCA_046152935.1 Cytophagales bacterium | reverse complement strand
TGGTCTAGTAATTAATGCAGGAGGTACTTTAGATTTAAAAACTTTTGCACTCACTACCCTAGCAGGTTTGTCTGGTCAGGGTTTACTAAGATTAAATTCAACCAGCTTTCCAGTTGTAGCTTCAAATACATTTAGCGCTTCCAATGGTGGTACGGTAGAATACTATAATCTTTCCGCTACGCTACCTACTTCTGTCACTACTTACAATAATCTTTGGCTTACAAAAGATGACAATACCACAAACACTTATTTATATACACTTGGCTCAAACCTCACTACCAATGGCGATTTGAGAATTCGAAATTTATTAAATTTAGGTACCTCAGTATTGTCAATTGGCAATTCCACAACTGCACGAACACTGAATGTTTTGGGAAGTGTAGTGAATGGTGATGCAGCAGGAAATGCTTCTACTGCAGTTATTTCATTGTCAGGCTTTAATGCCCAGCACATTGCAAATATTTATGGTGATCTTTTAAATTATGGCACTGTAGATTTTAGCAATGATGTTCAATATGCCACTCCAACTCAATCTCTAAAATTAAACTTTTTGGGTTCTAGCAATAGACAATTCTTTTGTGATGGTCCCACACAAATTTTTGATTTATCGCTGCGCAAAGGAACTGATCAAACCTACGTTCTTCATCTAAATGCAACAAGTGCTTCATACTTCACCTCTCACTCAAACGGAAATATTTTTGATACTGATGGAAATACATCAAGAGGAACATTGCGATTGGGCAACAACATTAACATGACTAGAATTAATGGTGCCGGAAATGTGGACTTGGGTAGTGGGACTAATGCAGGTTTTGGTATTTGGATCGATGGTGCTAACATAATATTAGCTACCTTATCAAGCAGAACGTCTGAAGCAATGGTAGTCTACAGCAAATTTAGAGTTAGCAATGGAATTTTTACAATAGGGCAACAAGGGCTTGTGACTCGTCAAGATGGAGAAGTGGTAATAGAAGGTGGCACGATAAATACTACCAAATACCGTACTTCCGACCAATATACCCAAACCCCAAGAGGTTCATTCAATATGTCGGGTGGTGTATTAAATATAGACCCGACCAATATATCAGGGGCATCAGATGCGGATTTTTCTATGTTTTGTTTGCCGTATGATGAACAAATTTTTATTATGTCAGGCGGAATAGTAAACATTTACACTCAGCAAACAGGTAATAATGGAGGTATTCAAATTGCAGCTAAAAGTGGTAACTATAATGTAACAGGAGGTACATTTAATGTAACAGTGGTAGGTGCTGCAGGTATTTTTAATATCAATTCAACAGCTCCATTGTATAATCTTAATGTCTATGCTACAGCTGCAAATACTTCACAAGGAGTTACGATGACAACCCAAGCAAATCCGGGTGATGTAGTGCTGCCAAATCCTTTTCCTGCTTTGCCATTAACAATCATCAACAACCTATTTATTAATGGAACCATTCCTGCCAAGTTAAGTTTGGGTTCGCAAACACTAAATCTTAACAAAGATTTTCAGTTGGCAACAAATGCTAGGCTAGACGCAACTTCTGGTACAATCAATTTTAATGGCTCATCTGCACAAACCGCCTTGATTAATGGGGCAGTATTGGGTGCAATTAATAATGTATCTGTAAATACTTCAAATAATTCTACTGTTTCTTTGCAAGGCAGTTTGTCTGTACTGACCATCACTTCTTTGAACTTAAATTCAGGAGTTCTAAATGATGGGGCTAAAAACTTGAGGATAACTGGCAATGTCGTAATTAATGGTACTCATACTGGAAATGGCAATATCGAGTTAGCAGGAACATCTACCCAAAGCATTACTAGTAACGGAAATGGTGTATTTAATAACTTATTGCTGAACAATACCAATGGTGCCATAGGTTCTGTGCCTGTATCGCTTTCTGGCAACCTTAGAATATCTACTGCCCTCAATTTGGTTTCAGACAGAATATTTGACATCAATACAAGCGGTATTACTTTTTTGTCAAATTCGATAGTTACTACAACAGGCAATTCATTTAGTAGTAATAAATTTTTACGTACTTCAGGCAATCAGTCAGATGTTGGTATTAGCAGATTTACTTTTAATAATGCGACTACATTGCTTTACCCAATTGGCACAGGTACAAACTACACGCCTGTTACTGCTACTATATCTGGAATATCAACCTCTGCCAATCAAGGCTATTTGCAAATAAGTGTAAACAATGCTGTTCTATCTACTCTTTCGGTGACTGGTGTGGCCAATTCAGCTTTGTTATATAATTGGAGAGTTCGAGGTGTTGGTTTTGTTACACCTCCGCAAGTAACCTATTCGTTCAATAGCAGTGTAGCGGGGATTTGGCCTACGGGCGTAATAGGTGCTGGTAATTTTGTGGGTGGCAGAGTAGTCGTGCCTAGTAGAACTGCTGAATCAACAACGGTAACTTCAAACGGTTTAATAGCTATCGCTTCACATACTATTCCTACAGATGCTTTGTATACTGCCGCTCAAACAGGCAGATTCAATGGTAGTGTCAGGATATTTTATTCGAGAGCTTCGGCCTACGGTGGTGGTGCCTTTTGGGATGTTGCTTCTACTTGGTCTTTTACAACCTTTGCTGGTGTGGCCAACACAGGGGGTGCCACGCCAGGTGCAAATGATGTGGTTTACATGGGTTACGGGTTCCCTTCTGGTGGAGGTTCTTCTGGTGGCTTTTGCTGCGGTCCTACAACTGGTTACCCACATTGGACTGCCATCAGAAACAGCACTACAGTTGCGGGTGTTGTTTTTCAAGATTATCCGTTAGCGGGTGCTTGGAGTACAGTAATTTATTTAGGAGATAACATTAATGTTAATTTGGGCACAGTTTTAAACAACTCTGCGAATTCTTCAGGAACAATCATTTATAATATTAATACCCCTACAAACAGAGCCAACCTCTTTGGCGATTTAGGACAATTTAACAATAATAGTTTAAATTATGTATGGTATATTTTAAACAATAATGGTACCGTTGCCATACAAGAAGGCATTACTAATTATCCTTCGTTTAGAATAGAGGGCCTTGGTGGTGCGGCTTCAGGTACAAGGGTTTTTACGCTACCTACCAACAATGTAGTAATTAATGGAGCGCTTAATGTCGTTTCTAGAGGCAGTGTATTATTGTTTAATACGACTTCTGGCGCCAATTTGGAAGTGAAAGGCAATGTAGATATTGGCGGAAATGATGGTGATGGAGAAATAAGATTCCCAACACTAGGTATTGCAAAAACATTGAAAATTGGCGGTAATCTAAGTCTAACAACAAGTACCAGCTCAACAGCAGCATTTGGAATTTCAGTTTTAAATAGTACTCCGTCTTCGCTCATTCATACACTCCAAGTAAGTGGAAATATCAGTCAAGCGCAAGGAAGGTTAGATTTATATAGTGTTGGTGCCAATGGCAACCAAGTGAATTTAGAATTGTTGGGTGCTGGCGTTAATAGGTACACAAGAACTGGCGGCACTGCACCATCGTTGTATAAGTTGATCGTAAACAAAGGCACTAACCAAATCTCCACTTTTAGTTTCTTAAATACGTTTACACTCAATGGAGCAGCAAATGAGGCTATCAAGCCAGTTAGTTTTCAAAATGGTATCTTGATATTAAGTTCTTCAGGTGTCAATATTAACTTATCAAGTGGAAATGGCAATGTATCAATACCGTCTACTTCGGGCTTGGAAGTCTATAATGGATCAACTGTTTCCATGAGCAGTGCAACAGGAATTGTATTAGATGGTTTGTTAAGGATTGGAAATAATGGCGTAGCTAACTTTAACGATGGCATCAGTAATACATATATTGAATATTCAGCATCAAACAATGCTAGATTGGAAATAGTAAACAATGCTTCCTTAAATATTGGAGGTCAAATAAGAAGGAGTACAACTTCTACAGATGGTAATTTACAATATGTGCAAACGGGCGGTAACGTCACAGTGGCAGGTATTGGTGCAATAGCTGATAGAGCAAAATTTGAGTTAGTCAATGATGGCAGTTCTATAAATATGAGTGGAGGAAATTTCTACATTCAAAGAGGTGGAGGCACTACTTTTTGGGATTTATATTTAGTTCCTAGTTCATCGAATATTACTGGAGGTTCATTTATTTTCAGCCCCTTAACCACGATTGGCAGTCAAAACTATTCAATCAACTCGGTGCCAGCTTTGCACAATCTATCTTTTCAAAGTGTGGGCACTTCAAGTGCAACAGGTACAATGTTTGTAAATACACTAAAAACAAATAATCAATTGACTCTGGGGAGTAATTCAATACTTAATACAAATGGTTTTGATGTGGATGCCAAAGGAAGTGTTTCAATAGCGGGTGCATACCTTCCCACCACTTCAACTCTCAGTTTTACGGGTAACAGTTTGCAAAATCTTGTTATTGATAGAGCAACTTCATTCAATAATGTAGTAATAAACAATAGCAATGTTGTTTCATTGAGTGGTTTAAATAGTACGATCAATGGTATTCTAAATATCAATGCGGGTACAATAAATGATGGCGGAACAAATATTGTTTCTAATGGTAACATAATCAATAATGGTAATCATACTGGTAGTGGTAGGTTGGTATTAGCAGGTACGTCTTCACCAAAAGAAGTAAGCGGAAGTGGTTCATTTCAAAACATAGAAGTAAATAAAGCTGGAGAAGTAAATTTCAATAACAACACCTCAGTAAATGGAACTATTTCGTTCGTTAATGGCAGCATATATCTAGGTGCTAATTCATTATCTCTTGGTTTGAATGCTTCATTTACAGGTTTATCTAGCACTAGGTTTGTGCGATCAAATGGTGTGAAATCTGATTTGGGTATCACCAAATCATTTGGAGCTAGTGCTTTCGATTTTACGTTCCCTGTAGGTGTATTTGGTAAATATACACCAGTAAGATACCAAGCCACTAGTAATTCAGCTTCCGGTACTATCAAAGTTACGCCAGTAAATTCTGC
>JBJXGB010000051.1:0-12581 GCA_046152935.1 Cytophagales bacterium | reverse complement strand
CAACTTTGCATTGTCGGCAAGTACCTCGCTAAGTTGCTGTTGCAGCACATGTTCGCGTGCCAGAAGTTCTTCTTGTTGCCTTAGTTGAGCTTCTTGGGTAGCAGATATTTCTTCCATATTTTGTCGCATCTCTTCCTCTGCAGCTCGCAATTGCTCGGCTTGCGATTGCGAATTGTTTAGAAGTGATTTGGTTCTGCTATTTACCTTGGCCGACTTCAATGTACTGGCAATATTGTCTGCCAAACTCTTCAAAAATGTAAGCTGATACTCTTCTAGTGGCTTAAAACCTGCCAATTCCAATACACCCAAAGTCTCTTCATTTGACTTAAGAGGTACCAATACCAAACAACTAGGTGCTGCCTCGCCAAGACCCGATCTTATAGACACATAATTTTGTGGTACTTCTAACAACATCATAGCCTCATTCTCCAAATAAATCTGCCCTACCAATCCTTCTCCTATATCGATGCGTGTATTTAAATATTTCTTCTTGTTATAAGCATAGCAAGCCAGTGTTTCTAAGTAAATGTCGTCTGGATTATCTTCATTTACCACAAAAATAGACCCTTGGTTTACATTCAAATACTTCACTATCTCAACAAGAATTCGATCTCCTAAAACGGCAATATCATCGTTATTGTCTCTGATCACTTCTGCAAAACGGGCGAGACCTTTGGCAGCCCAATTGCGTTTTTCTTCTGCTTCACTTAGCTCTTTTAATTTGTCGCGCATGCTATGGAGAGCTACGCCTATGTGTTCGTCATTATTTGCATTATCGTCTAAAATAATATCTAGTGAAGCATCAAAATTGCCTTTTCCAATTTCATCAATAAATTCTCTAGACTGCTTTAGGTTTCCTGCCAAGGTGTTTATCGATGTGGCAATACTACCAATCTCATCTTTGCTATTGTATTCGACCCTTGTATTTACTTCACCACGTGCCATTTTGCCAGAAACATCTGCAATTTGTCTAATAGGCTTCGAAATAAATTTATTTGTCAAATAATAAATAGCTAAGATCGCAGAAATATTCAGAAACAAGAAAAAGCCAAGCAGCACAAAAAAAACATTTTTTTTTGCTTCTGCATTTGCTACAAACATTTTAGTAAGCTCCACATTGTGTTTCAACAACGTGCCTGACAATAACCTATTTTGCAATTCGGCCAATGACTGTTGAAAGGCTTTATTGGCTTCGAGCGACATTACAGGTATTGAGTCGTTTGATTTTATGTCAATATACTTGGGCTGGGTAAGCAGCGTATTGCAAAGCTCTTTGTGCTTTTCAAAAAAAGCCTGTATTTCTGTAATTTTAGTTTGGATAATGGGCGATGCCGCTGGTAAAACCATTCCATCTGTTCTTTCAGGTGCCAAACCACCATCTTTTAGCACCTTGAGCGCATTTTCGTGCTGCAATATAGCTTTGCTTAATTCTTCTTTGGCAATACTCGACATGTTTTCGTCTGCACAACCTATCAACTGAGCCATCGCACCTATGCGTTGCGAAAGCATTCTATTTTTTCCCGCAATATCTACAAGTGCCGAATCGTAATTTTGCTGGCTGGAAAAATACATAACCAGTATAGAAGAGCCAAGCGTGGCTATCATCAATATGGAAAAAATAAATACATTTTTTCTATTAATGGATCGGTCTTTAAATCTATGAAAATATCTCATAGTTGTAAATTTGTTTTTTAAGTAATCGTTTAACCTATTTTGTATTCAGTAAAGCATTGTATTTGTAAATTCTAGAAAAAAATACAAAAGCGTATGTCGCCTCTAGTATTTAAAACTAGAATTTACAGATGCAGAAAACCATTTTTAGTGTAAATTATGATGTGTAAACTATTAAACAATAGTTTCCTCATTGCTAATCTTTTTACCAGCACGACTGGCAAGTAGTAAATTATATTTATCTACAATGGCATTAAGGCTGTTTACCAGCTTTTTATATGGTTCGCTGCCGCTGCCTTCATCTTCAGCTATATTATACTTGCCTTCGATCAGATTGCGTAGTTTGTACCAAATAGCTACCGCTTCAGCACGCTTTTCTTTAATATTGCTTGCCATTTCACCCCCTTCTTCTTGGGCACGAGCTAAGTATTTATCATTAAAAGCTTTGTTGGCTGTTTTCAATTCCATAAGCCAAGGCGACAATTGCAAAGCAGCCACAGCACTGATAAATGCAGGCTTGTCGCTCCAATCATTTACAATATTAGTGAGCGTAGCAGTCTCCATCGGAAAACTTTGGCGAGCTATACCAGGGCCGTACAAAGCCAAATTATCTACTAGTAGCAATGCTTGTTTGCGGATTCCTTCCTCGTAGTGATGTGTATAACTTTCTGCCAACAAGGCTATGCCAATAATGGCTTCATCTCTACGTGCATCAAGGGCAAGCAGCTCTTCGGTAAATGCGCTACTGCGATCTACTTTAAAAACTGAAGCAATGGCATCTGTAATGGCTTTTTGCTGATTGTATAATTTCTCTAATTTTAATATTTGTGGATTGTTGAGCTCTACAATACCATTAACATCAGATAAAAATTGATAAAATTCACCGTTGCGAAGATTTGATAGATTGAGATAATTGAACATAAAGTTTGAGGTTTAATTTAAAACGCTCAAAACTAATTCATCATAATGTTAAAATAGACAATCTATAAACCGTAAAATCAATTAAAAGCTGTAGAATTTCAGATTTTACAAACAAAGTTATTATTCTGTTCTAGTAATAATGATTTGGTAGTGCTAAGCTGCTTCAATTGTTTAATGCTTATGTCATCATGCTCCAAAAATGCTTTCATGGTTTAATGCTTTTTCAATTCATGTACAATAATTGCTATTATAGTCTAATGCTTTTGATTTTACAGTGTGCAACTGCTTTCATAGTGTAATGCTTTTAGCTACATCTTAAAAAACTAAATTTTTGTTTTAATGCTTTTGATTTCATAAGACAATACCGCTTTCATTAATTAATGCTTTTGATTTCAGAGGATAAAATTGCTTTCATTAATTAATGCTTTGTCAATTCAGAAGATAAAATTGCTTTCATTGACCGATGTTTTTGCTTTTTTTCAAAAGAACTACTTTTCTATATTAATTGCTGTGGCTTGGGGAATTGTATCTCGAAGCAATCAAATCTTGTTGCAACGGCAGGTGTTGCCACATGAATTCCTAGCCTTAGTCTTGCTCTAAATATCGGTAGGGATATTGCAACAACACTAGAAAATTGAAAATATTGATAAAATTAACAACTGCGTAGTATTGTTTCCTTCTAAAGTTTACCTTTAAGGTCATAAATCGTAGCTACTTGTTAATGAATGCAATAATAAAACAAATTAATAATTTGAGTGTGAAAAAGCACTGGTGTAGGCTAATAATCTACTCTACAGTACTGGGAATGTGCTTAGGATGTGATTTCAATAAAAATGAAAATGCCAACGAGCCGTCATATACTTTTGAAACTTTTGGCGATGAGTTTGCTAGGAAGTTAACATCGTTGGACACAAGCGTGCTAGCGAAATACCTAGATACTAGCATTGAAAACAAAAACTACCTAATCAAATTAGGCATGTGGAATTGGAATCTAAACAAAAATGTTTCTGTTTCTGATCTTCGGTTTTTTTCAAAAAATTTGTTTCACAGCGAGTACCATGGTGCAGAACCTGCAAGAAGCAGTTTTGTTGTCCTGTTTGGAATTAAAAGTAAAGAGTTTCCATTCCTTATTGATTCTGTAAAGGTTACTTATGATGTAGATTCTCTATCACCACAACAATTTAAAATTGTAAACCTAGATGTAAATGAATATTTGCTGCGACTGTTAGATCAAGCAAAACGAAGGCTGAATTACGAACTCTCTTATCTTAAAAAAATAGATAAAGATAGCCTCTCTGCTTCAGACAGAATGGTATATGACAGAATACAAACCATAAAAGGGTTGGCAGATTCTGTAGTATTTTACACATTTTACAAAGAGGACACCTTGTTTTACCTAGCAAATGGGAATTGGAAGTTGCCAGCGGCACTCAATTTAAGCAGAGACAAAGTCGAACCAACGGGCATATTTCAAATGGGCTTAGCAAATCAGCATGGCTTAGTTGTTCCAGTAAAATACGACAAAATATTTACACCTGGCGTCTCAATAGCAAACATGGTTGAAGTGCAATTGGGCAATAAAAAGGGTTTTTACAATTTGCTTGGCAAAGAGATAATAAAAGTAAAGTACGATGCAATATACCCCTACAAAGAAAACGTGGATGTATTGGCGCAGGTAGCCTTAAATAATAAATACGGATGGATAGACTTGCAGGGAAATGATCATTTTGAAAAAAATAGCCATCCAGATAGTAGGCTTTTCCAATCGCCCTTTCAATCTGGTTTAGCGTTAAAGTGGGTCGCGAAATTCGAAAACACCAATGTGTCGCTGCTATATATGGCAAATTTGCGTGATATGATTGAAAATCGTAGATACTATGCGATGCCATACTATTCTCCTTCTTATTTATCTGATCTTAATATAGCAAACCAATTTGAAACACTTGCCGAAACCAAATCTGGGTTAGGAACAACAGATTATCAATTTAGTATCGATCGTATTATGGATTTCACAGATGACGTATTATCATTTATTTCTAAAGTTCATCATATGGGTCTTGGTGTGCGTGAAGACATTGATGATGTTAATTTTTACCTAATTCAGCAAAACAAAAAAAATAATTCAAATTCAAAAATAAATCTTTCTGCAAACTATATTGTAAACTCCGATGCCAGAGGGGATTTTAGCTATAGGTTTTTGAACGACACTTTATTGGAAGTGAATGGAATATCTGGCAGGTGGGTCAGCGATTACAACAACAGATTTTTACCTTACTACTACTTTACAAAATACAACTACTACAAAATCACGCCCTACAAGACGGTGGAAGTTTTGAAAATTAACAGAATGTTTCCGTTTACCAAGTTATTAAAACTAGATTCCAGCTATTTTAGTGGAAAATATACACTTGCCGCGTTCTACATTGTAGGTGAGCAATATTTTAGGCTTACCTTACATCATCTAGATCAGGAAGGATTAGACATTATGCGAAACGAAATATATGCAGACTATGGATACAAATTTAAAAATGCCAAATGGGCACAATATTTTGCAGCTACCACTTGGTATAGACCATTATTTGACAACGTGGATGATAAATTGTCTGAAATAGACCAATATAACATTAAATTCATAAAAGACTATCAACAAAAAATGCAAGGAAGGGTAAATGAATATACCAAAACAGACACTGTCAGATATTGTCGTGAATGCCCGTAGCTTTATTAGGTCGATCTTATTCCTATTGCTATTGGCTTTGAGCTTAGGGTTGATAAATTATTCATTAAGATACTTCGATACAAGCATTCAAACCAAATTTTTGCTGCGTAAAGAACATCTGCGCCACTCTTTATATTTTCCAGCATTCTATACTCACATTACTTCGGCTGGCTTTGTATTGCTGCTTGGGCTATTTCAGTTTTTTGCAAAAACTTGGCTATACCGCATTCGACTACATAGGCTGCTTGGTAAAATTTATGTTTTTTTGGTATTGTTTGCCGCTGCACCATCTGGTCTTGTCATGGCTGTGTATGCATCTGGTGGGATTTGGGTCAATGCTTGTTTTATACTGCTTTCCCTCTTGTGGTGGACATTCACTTTTATTAGTTACCAAAGTATCAGACAGTGTAATGTAACAGAACATGGCAATTATATGCTTCGCAGCTACGCACTCACTATTTCGGCTATAATGCTGCGTTTGTATGGTTTTGTATTTACTTATATTTTAGGATCAATAAGTGAGTATACCTACGGATGGCTCGCTTGGCTGAGTTGGGTTCCTAATTTGTTACTTATCGAACTAATCATTCATAATCAGAAAAAGCAAAACAGTGCATAGCTACCAGTGTGGGGCGTTTGTTTCTCCATCGTCTGACCCCTGCCAGATCAGCCGATCATGTTGTCTTCACAATTTCGGTCTGTCTCTAGAAAAAAGGAAGCAAAGTCTCTTGCGAAGTGTCGGGAGGAAACTCCCGACACCACCTAAAACAAATTTTTCTTGCGGGTGAAAACACCCGCAAAGGCAAGAGAATTCTTCAATTTAAGAATTTCTAGCATTGCTTTTATTTTATTATGTGCAAGTAGTGCTTTAAAGAGGAATATTTCTCTTTAAATTCACTTACCGTAAGATCATAAGATTTCTTAATGTCGAAACCTTCTGCCCTTTTATTAAAAAAATAAATCTGAAAGTCCAGCTTTGATCTATCATCCTTATTAGACACTAAAATTAAATGGTTGTTATGTTGATATTTCGCTATGAATTTATCCCAATTTTTTGATATTGAGCCGTCCATATCTACAAGTGAAAAAATTTTTAAGTCGCTTGAATCTGGGTCAAAATTTAAATTCATCGCATCATAAGCAGTCAACACATTTTTAGTGGTATCTATTGTAAAACTCGTCAATAGCAGACCCGTTCTCAACAGCGGGTTTGTCATGTCTTCTCTTTTTAAAAGACTATCTAAGGTTTTATTATGAGAAATTGTATCATTGCTAAAGAATCCATGAGTTTTAATGTGCAATATTTTTATTTTAGATTTTTCAGCTTTTAATGAATTCTGGGCAAGTCCATGAAAAGAGACTATCAGAAATGAAATAATCAGTTTCAACTTCATAAATTTTTTATCAATTTCTACTTTCCCGATCCTAAAGTTTGCAGAAAAGCGTTTTTTTCCTCTTTATTCATTAAATCGTGTACATCTGCTTCCTTCATCATTAGTCCAAATATCTTTTCTTCAATCGATTCTATGTCTTCAAATTCCATTTCCATAGCAGTCACGAAAGCCGTTAATGCTTTTTGCTGCGCTTCAGAAGATACTTTAATTAACATTGCTTCCATTTTTGAGTCTTTTTTAATTGAAGGCATATATCACTCTACGATTTTTAACGAGATTAAATGCTAATTAAGATTTTACCAAATTAATATTTTCATATTTTTTAAAAATTTGCTCAAGAGTCGTCTTTTCCCCTCCTTCAAATTCCTTCATTAGTTTTTCTTTATCGCTCTCAGCAGGACTGTTCTTAATAGTAAATGATTTTTTATCTTTCGTTTTCATAAAGCTTTATATATTTCTTTTTTGAAGTTTGCCAAGCCGTAATGGGCCTTAATTTCATTGCTGTGATAGTAAATATAACGATAATTAACTTGTTGTTTACACTTTTACCCAAACATTTGAAACGTTTTTCTTTCAATAATGAATTTAAAGTACTCTCTTCGATAATACTATTTTTATCATAAAAAACACTTTCGATTTCTTCTATTGTCAGTTCCCTTTCAGAATTTTCTTCAAACAAATGTTTGATATTATTATTATCCCAATCAAAATAAATCTTCATTTTTTGAACTACCTACTATAATTGGGTGCCTCCTTTGTAATCTGAATATCGTGTGGATGGCTCTCTTTTACGCCTGCAGTAGTTATTTTTACAAATTGAGCGCTTTGCAAATCATTTACCGTTTTTGCTCCGCAATAGCCCATACCCGCTTTTAGGCCGCCTACCATTTGGTACAATGTTTCTACCACCGTGCCCTTGTATGGCACTCTTCCTACAATACCTTCAGGAACTAATTTCTTGATATCGTCTTCTGCATCTTGAAAATAACGATCTTTAGAGCCTGTTTCCATCGCCTCGAGCGATCCCATGCCTCTATAGTCTTTGAACTTTCTGCCTTCAAAAATAGTGACATTGCCTGGAGCTTCTTCTGTTCCAGCCAAAATCGAACCAATCATAATCGTACTAGCACCGCCCGCAATGGCTTTTACCAAATCGCCCGAGTAGCGAATGCCACCATCAGCAATAATAGGTACTCCAGAGCCATCAATAGCCATAGCTGCTTCCATTACGGCCGATAATTGTGGCATTCCAACACCTGCTACAATCCTAGTAGTACATATACTGCCAGGGCCAACGCCTACTTTTACGGCATCTGCACCTGCATCTACCAAGGCTTTGGCAGCTGCGCCTGTGGCAATATTGCCTGCTATTACCTGCAAATCGCCAAAATGCATTTTTACTTTCTTTACAGAGTCAATTACACCTTTGGAATGGCCATGAGCCGTATCTATGCTGATTACATCTGCTCCTGCTGTTTTCAAAGCTGTTATTCTTTCAATAATATCTGGAGTTACGCCTACTGCAGCTCCTACTCTCAATCTGCCAAATTCATCTTTACAAGCATTTGGGCGGTCTTTTTTCTTTAAAATATCTCCATACGTAATCAAGCCCAGCAATTGGCCTTCTTTATTTACAATCGGTAATTTTTCTATTTTATATTTTTGGAGAATAGACTCTGCCTCTTCCAATTTGGCACCTTCTGGAGCAGTGATGAGCCCTTTGGTGGTCATAATTTGAGAAATGGGCTTGTTATTGTCTTTTTCAAATCGAATATCTCGATTGGTGATGATACCCACTAAAATTCCTGATTTGTTGATAACAGGAATGCCTCCAATTCTGAATTCGCGCATGATGTGAAGGGCATCGCCTAAAACGGCATCGTCCCCTAAAGTAATAGGATCGAGAATCATGCCACTTTCTGCACGCTTTACTTTGCGTACTTGTTTGGCTTGTTCTTCGATGGTCATATTTTTGTGAATAAACCCTATACCACCCTCATGTGCCATGGCGATGGCCATTTGGTATTCCGTCACAGTGTCCATAGCTGCGGAAACGAGCGGAATATTGAGTTTGATAGTTCGGGTTAATAAGGTAGAAGTATCTGTGTCGCGAGGTAAAACTTCTGAGTAAGCGGGTAACAAAAGCACATCATCGTAGGTGAGGGCTTCGAACAGTATTTTGGGGTTTGGTTGCTTTGGCATGGCAAATAGATTAGTATGGCTATTTGCGGTGCAAAGTTAGACCTAAAAAAGGGAATGCCCAAATTAGACCGCTGAATTAACAACAATTCTCGATATTGACGAATGCTGGCTCTAGGATGTTTTTAGTGATTGTCATTGAGAAAAACCTTAAAATTTAAGATAAAAAGTCTACCCCCAAGCCCGTTGCAATAAAAAAAGCACTCAACGCAGGTGAGGTCACTAGCTGAATGGAGGTAATTGGAGATGCCCTTGCGTTTTTGAAGCTACTCGGTGCTTTACAGGTATAAAAGACCCAGAAAAATAGGATAGAAAACCAATTCAAGAGATAAAAATTTTCACTTAATCTCTCCTGCAGATTTGATTTCCATTGTACGATTTCAATTGCATCATTTACAGACGCCATTGGCGATGTAGTGCCTACACACGCTTCTATTCCATCGTGGTTCCGTCCTTAAAAAGTATTTTGGTAGGTTGCCATACCACTTTTAGGTCTTTGTAGTCGGACGTGACATAAATATCGGTCTCTTTTAGATTGTTGAAATCGATTGAAGAGGTATATCGCAGCGTATCAAAGCTTTGTATAGAATCGTTGAAAGTGAGATTGATCGATTTGAGCTCGGTATTGAACACATCGTAGAAAGTAAACTTGCCTTTGAAAGCCCGAATTGTTTTGTTGCCAGGATTTACGAACACCATTTTATAAAAAAAGGTATTTTTATTGGACCAATCTTTTCTGATTTCACTTCTCTCTGGAATCATTATGAGCGTAGAGTGCATGTGGTCTTGGTGATCGTTTACAAACTGGCTTGTATTGTCTTTAATCTTATTAGAATTTAGTTTTGCCTTTTCGATTCTCTCTTTATCGTTTTTTGCCTCTATCAATATTTCAGCATACGTCTGATCGATGTGCTTTAAATCTGGATCGATCAATCTGTTTTTCAGCATATAGTTGGTCATCAATTCATAATCGGCAGAATCCAATCTCTTGATAGCTGCAATACGCTCTAAATCTCCCTCTGCCGTTTTTTTGCTGTACTTTTCCTTTAGTGCATCGCCACAAGAAAACAACGTAATTGTAGATATTGCGATGAGTATAATTCTTATTATGGGTTTCATTTTAGCAGAAATTTAATGTTTTTGAAATTTTCTAAGCTCAACTTTTAAATTGATGGATGCATACTTTTCGATCGAATTACATACAAAATCTATAGGAAGATCATTTTCATCTTGCCCAAAGGGATCTTCTATCTCCTCTCCAATTGCTTCCAATCCACTCATGGCGTAAAATATGACACCAATGATTAGCATCGACCAAAGATCGATTTCTTGTACAAAGTAAAAAGGAGAGATCAATGCAAAAAATAGGATGAACTTTTTTAAATGAACTCTGTAGGCTGCAGGCATAGGCGATGTACGAATTCGCTCACAATTACCCACCACTTCAACCATCATGTCGATGTATTTATGCAACTCCCAAAATTGGGGGAATGTCAACTTTTTTTCTTTGAAAAGTTCATTCAATCTAATCATGATCTGTGAAGAAATCTCACTTGGCACATGGTATACTTTCTTTAAATCAACCAACTCACCGGGCACGGTTTCTATTAGTTCGTCAAACCTAACCCCATAGCGAAGCGTCTCTTTCATCGCATAGGCATGATTTGCTATCATTTTGGCAAAAAATACCCTGTTCGACATGTCATCTTTAGGTAAATAAGCGTTCAATTTGCTCGATAAATTCTTTGCATTGTTGCTCAAATAGCTAATTTCAGCTCTGCCCTTCCACCAACGATCGTATGCTGTATAAGTACGAAAAACCAAGAGCCAGCCAAGTACTAAACCAACCAGATAAAAAATGGTGTAAGGTGGTTTGAAAGCCACATGGAGCACATAAGTTTCTAAATAATCTACCACAAATACATAAACAACAACAGCTAATGTGCGGTAAAGTATAGCTCGGCTAGTTGGCGTTTTGTGGAAATCAAACAAAACCGAAGCCAATAAAGGTGGATGCGGTTGAATGCCTGATTCAATATGAAATTTTTTAGCCAAAATAGATCAATTTAGGTTATTTTATGTCGACTAGAGTTTCAAAATGGTATTCAAACTGCTTCTGTTTTGCTTGCAGATTTTATCTATTGGTAAATCATTTTCATCTTGCCCAAAAGGATCTTCAATTTCTTCACCAATGGCATCGAGACCTGCCAAAGCATATACCACCAAGGCCACAATGAGTACCGACCAGTGATTCAGCTCGTGGATAAAACCAAATGGACATATCAAAACAAAGAAAATCATAAATTTCTTCAAATGGACATTGTATGAAAAGGGCATTGGAGATGTTCTGATACGTTCGCAACTTCCATTTACATTGCTGGCGTTGTCTGTGTGTTTTGTCAATTCCAAGACATGCGGATCAGCAAAGACATTGGCTCTGTAAAGTTCGGTAATTCTTTCGTTTACAATGCTGATGACTTCGTTGGGTACATGGTAGCATTTCTTCAATCGTACCAATATTTCGGGGTCTACCTCTTCAATTTCGTCCCAATGAATGCCATGCCTTAGGTTTTCCTTCATAGCAAAGGCATGATTACTCATCATTTGGGCAAAAAACTTCCTGTTTTTTATGTCGTTTACTGGCAAATATGCATTTAGTTTAATAGCCATAGCACGGTTGCTGTTCATCAAGTCACTCAATAAAATTCTACCCGACCACCATCTATCGTAGGCTGTATTGGTTCTGAATACCAAAAGCAAACCTAAAACTGTGCCCATCAAGGTAAAAACCACACTTGGCGGCTTGAAAGCTACGTGTAAAACAAAATTTTCTAAATAATCTAAAAACCAAGTATACATACCTGCCAAGGCAGCATATATCAATATTTTTCGAAGCGTAGGACTGCTATGAAAATCGAATGCAACTGTTACCCACAATGGGGGCTTTTTGCCAAATAGAGCCATTCGTATTTTGTTTAGTTAAATCTAATGTGGGAATTGTGCAAAAGTAATGTTAATTTTTAAGATAAAAAACCTCTAAAACCTCTTAAATTTACCAAAAACGTGTATAAAGATGTCCACACAACCAATATCAGTACAAAAAAAGGCAGTCTATAGCGGACATAGAGATTGTATTTATGCTGTAGAAAAAGGATCAGATGCCTCTTTGTTCTTTTCTTCGAGTGGCGATGGCATGGTAGTAAAATGGCAAATTAATGACCCAGAAGCTGGCGAATTAATAGCAAAAATGCCAAATTCGGTGTATGCCTTAAAGTACGTAGAAGGCAAAAAACAACTGCTAGTAGGGCAAAATTTTGAGGGACTACACTTGATAGATTTGGAGACTAAAAAGGAAATAAGATCGCTCAAAATTACAGATTCGTATATTTACGATATTCAAGTATTTAATAATCAGATATTTGTAGCCTGTGGCAATGGTGAAATTATTATTATCGATGGAGAATTATTTCAGAAAATTCATACTATCAAAGCGTCAGCGAAAAGTGCCAGATGTATGGCTATCAATGCTTTGGTGAACGAGTTTGCCGTTGGCTTTAGCGACTTTAATATCAGAACTTATTCGCTTGCAGATTTTTCATTACAAAAAGAATGGACAGCCCACACCAATTCTATTTTCAGCTTGCAATTTACGCCCGACAATAAGCATTTGGTATCTG
>JBJXGB010000050.1:0-3276 GCA_046152935.1 Cytophagales bacterium | reverse complement strand
TTATACCTAATGGCTCTACTTCATGATAATTTGTTGAGGCATTAAAATATGAGATGAGTCTAGGTTTTAAGTACCTATCAAACATTTCATATATTGCTAATGAATATTGGCTACTGGGAAAGCTTTCATTAACACCTACTATCTTTTGAAAATTCATATTATCGTAAGCATCATGAGAACTCACAAATAGATATATTGATTTAGCATTGAAATTTCCATACTTTTGTAAATAAGCGTAACAATTATCTGGCCCCCAACTTCCTGCGGAAATATTTAAAAATTGTACTTTTTGTTGGTATAGTTTTGTGAAAGATTTAGATAATATTGTGGTGGCCAAGGAATCGTGGTCTGTTTGTACCCCACCGTTGATCACAGAATCTCCAAATCCTAAAATAATGAGTGATGCGCTATCAATTTCATCGCTTCTCATAGAGAATGAATTATATTTTATCATATTTCTGAATCTAAATCGTGATTGACTAGGCTGTGCCATGTATTCACAATTGGAATCTTCTTTCATCAAAACAGTATTACAAAACCCAAAATAAAAACGCAAGAAGAATTCAGATAAGGCAACAATGATTGCTGCAGACGCAAGAAATGATATTTTTGCCTTATTATTTTTTTTCATTTATATTTATAAGGTGTAAATTGACGGTTTGGCATTGCCAATATTTCTGCCATTCCATTTATCGGTCCAAAAGTAAGCAATGGTGTGACTATGAACTTATCAATTTTATAGAGTTGGTAATTCAATCCACCAAAAAAGGCATCATAATCATTACTTTTATGATTTGCCCGTGAGATATAATTTGTGTCGTACTCGAAAATAATAATCGGGTTAAGCACAGCAATTGTCTCTCTCAAACCCAAAAAAACATTCAATTCAAAGCCTTCTACATCTACTTTCATTAGCTTAAGCGATTGAATATCGTTTTCTTTAACAAATTCATCACCAACGATGGTCTTTATTGTGGTACTACCTTCATCTCTAAATGAAAGAGAAAAAGTACCTTGATTGCCGGCATCAGCTCCAAAATTGCTAGTAAAATCAGAATTTACGTTTGATAAGGCTTTGGGCACTACCGCTACATTACTAATAGTGTTCAATAGCAAGTTTTTTTCAAGTTTATCAACAATAAAGCCCACAGGCTCGAAGGAGAAAACCTTTCCGCTATTTCCAATTTTCTTAGCCATAGGTATGGTATGAATGCCAATATTAGTGCCGATATCAAAAGCTATATCGCCTTCAGTAAGGTAGTTTGTAATTATTTTAGATAAGTCGAGCTCGTAAGCACCTTCAGTAAATATTTTATACTCAATGAAACTTTTTGTATTAACATGAATTAAAAAATCATTTTTGGTTAAAATTATTCCTTCAAAAAAGTTTTTAGTTCTGAAGTTCTTAAACAGAAAGTTGGCCAACCTTTCTTTTAGTGGAAATGCCCAACCTCGGCTCAATTCAAGCTTTAAGAAATCTATCTTTTTCACCATTGTATTTTACTTATTGTTATTTACATATTTTCTTTTCAATTCATAAATCTGGGCATCTACCAAAGTGCGGTAGAAAAATGCCTGAAGAAAATGAAAAATACTACCTCTGATGCCGTCTAAAAAGCCCAATAGTATAAAATATCGATAAAAAAAATAAAGAAATGGGCGAATAAAAAGAGGCATTCTTTCCCAAATATTTTTGCGAATAAACAATTTTTTTTCGTTTGTATTTCCCCAAATGCTGCCTCTATTTGTTTCACTTTTCGATTTTGAAAATTCTTCTTGAGCTTGAAGTTCCGAATATCTGACATGTTTTCTTACCCAAAAAGAAATAGTTTCTTTTTGGTTGTTTTCATACAAGCATTCTTTCAATTTTTGGGTTTTGCCTTTTACATAAAAATGATGCTCCATCAATTCGCCTTCATCCATGTACACAGCCTCTTTGCGAAATAATTTAAGCAAATACAAAGGATAATATCCCCCAAAGCGTATCCATTTGTCTAAAAAATACATTTTTCGTTTGATATAAAAGCCATTTGCTATTTGTGGAGCTGCTAATTTTGATTTTATTTCTTGGATAAGATCATCGCTCAGCACTTGGTCGGCATCTAAGCAAAGTAACCATTCGGATTCGAAGGGATTATTTTGAAGTGCAAACTTCCATTGCAAGGTGTGAGAAATGAATTTATTTTGAATAAATTCAGCTCCAAAAGTAGCAGCAATGTTTTTGGTGTTATCGCTTGAAAATGAATCGATTACTAGGATATTATTTGATAGCTTACTCGCCTTTTCTAGGCAAGCATAAATGTTTTTTTCTTCATTAAAAGTAAGAATAATAATAGAAAGAGAATTCACTAATGAGTAATTGTTAGATTTTGCCTTTTATCAACATCGATTTTCAAACATAAGGCAGCCTGCCACAGCCTATAAAATGGGTCACACTAAAATTATGCTCTTTTAAAATAGCAGTTAAAGTTTTTCTTGACCAAAATTTGATATGTCCTCCATCCCAAAGAGCTGCAAAATGATCGTCTAATTTACCAGAAATTGCCAATATTATATTTTTCAAATAGCCGTGGTAAGGAGTTGAAATAATAAGTTCACCGCCTCCATTTTTAATTAATACACGCCTACAAAACGCAATATACTTTCTGGGGTCGTACAAATGCTCTATAACTTCTGTGGAAATAATCGTGTCGAAAGCCAAATGTTGTAGCTGTGAAGGCAGTTCATCTTTTGCCAGATCTTGCATGTAAAATCGATTGCTATTTTTAAGATTTGCTATGGCTATTCCTTTTTCAGATGCGTCTGTGCCATACACATTAAAGCCTTTTTCAATCAAGAGATTGGCAAGCCATCCATTGCCACAGCCAACATCCAAAATCATTTTGTTTCTACTTTTATCTAGCAATAGAAGCAACGGAGACAACAAATATTTGTGAATGTGAGTGTATTGAGCAGAAGTATACCCGTAATCTTTGTATTCAGACATAATAATTTTTTAAAAATAATTAGTGAACATCATGTGAACGCAGTTTTGATAAATTTCTACCATTTACACCTATTTCCATACCCAATATCCACCTACATCGATTTCTCATTAGTGTAAATCTTGGTTTTGCCGGATTGCCGCAAAGCCCAAAATTCGGCATATGTCTCTTTATTATTAAATCTAGAAGCAAACATTTCTTCGTAGTTGCCCAACATGCCTATTATCAATTCAGAAATTTCTCGCACAGGGAAATTTGGCTGTTCGCTGTAGGTAATGTAATCGCAAAGTTT
>JBJXGB010000031.1:0-6265 GCA_046152935.1 Cytophagales bacterium | reverse complement strand
TCTCTAAAGTTTCGGCTTTTAGCTTCATTCTTAGCAATGCAAATAAACTCATGTAAAGATTTGCAATCCACACCAATGAAAAAAAGGCAATGAAATAGCCTCTCCAATCTACAAATACCAATTTGTATGATGTAATTAGCAATATGATCGCTACCACATAATGGCTAAAGCAGTATTCGCAGGTGAAAACATAGAAAAATTTTCTCAAAAATACACTTTTTCTATTGAGACTGTTTTGAACGCAATATTCTCTAGGTTCACGGAATATTTCTTCGTGGGTTACCGTCCAAGCGATGCAGGCTGCGGGAATTGCCAAAATAAATAGTGAAATTATCTGATCGTACATTTATTTTGATTTTAAATCAATTACATTAATACTGTTTTTACGCCTGCCTCATAATAATTGGTATAATACCATGCCATATAGAACGCAGATTCAGCTAATTACTACAACTCAGACAGAAAAATTACAAAACATCAAAAAATGAGTGCGATTTCATTACGACAGCTTTTTCTTGAAAACGTGGCCCAAACGACCGATTTTCCGTTGGCAATAGAGATTGAAAAGGCCGAAGGAATCTATCTATATGGCTCAAAAGGTGAAAAATACATCGATCTTATTGCTGGCATTGGCGTCTCTAATGTTGGGCACAGGCATCCGAAAGTTGTGCAAGCCATTAAAGATCAGGTAGATAAGTATTTGCACTTGATGGTGTATGGCGAATATATCCAAAGTCCACAAGTACTGCTAGCAAAGAAACTTTCAGATTTACTTCCAGAAAATTTGAACACAGTTTATTTTGTAAATTCTGGAGCCGAAGCTACTGAGGGTGCTTTAAAATTAGCAAAAAGATACACAGGCAGAAGCGAAATAATCGCCTGTCACAACTCGTACCATGGCTCTACTCACGGGGCTTTGTCGGTAATGGGAAATGAAAATTTCAAACAGGCATATCGCCCGTTATTGCCTGATATTCAGTTTATTACCTATGGAAGTTGGAGCGATCTTGAGAGAATAACCGATAAAACTGCCGCAATCATTATCGAGACAATTCAAGGGGAAGCGGGCGTAAATATTGCTTGCAACGGCTACTTCAACCAACTTCGTGAACGATGCAACGAGACAGGCACGTTGTTAATTTTAGATGAAATCCAAACTGGTTTTGGTCGAACGGGTAAAATGTTTGGCTTCGAGCATTTTGAAATTGTGCCCGATATTGTGCTTTTTGCAAAGGGAATTGGTGGCGGAATGCCACTTGGAGCATTTGTCAGCAGTTCAGAAATAATGAAAGTTTTTCGCAACAATCCTATTTTGGGGCACATTACCACATTTGGTGGGCATCCTGTAAATTGTGCGGCAGCATTGGCTACTTTAAATGTGATTATTGATGAAAATTTGACAAAAGGAGTGGAATCTAAAGCCGCTAGATTCAGAAAAATACTCATTCACCCTAAAATCAAAGCTGTTAGAAACATAGGTTTACTATTTGCTATCGAGTTTGAAAATTTTGATATTTTGAAGCCAATCATTGACCGTGCTTTGGCAAAAGGCGTAATCACAGACTGGTTTTTGCATTGCAACAATGCAATGCGGATTGCCCCGCCACTTATTATTACCGAAGATGAAATAAGGAATGCGTGCAAAATTATAATGGAATGTATTGAAAATGTATAGTGTCTATCAACACAAATAGGTATTTTAGTGCCACTTTCTTTGAAAAAAAGCGATAATTTGTGTGCCATGATTGAAAAACACAACAAAATACTTATATTGAGAAAGTAATAACAAAAAGGCTTGGTAAACAGCAAGGCTTACCTAAATAATAATTTGTCGAAATAACGAATTATAAAAATACCAAATCAAAAAACCAAAAAATGAAAATTACCTTTTTTTTATACGAAGGTTGTACTGCCATTGATATTGTAGGTACCAATGAAATTTTAAGCAGGTTGCCAAATGTAGAAGTAAGATTTGCTGCACAATGGAAAGGCGAAATTCAAACAGATACTCCGTTTATGAAACTGTTTGCTACCCATACATTAGATGAAATTCACAGCACAGACGTACTTATTGTTCCGGGAGCTACAGTTTCTTTTTTAGAAATACTGCAAAACAAAAAGGTATTGAGTTGGGTGAAAGGGCTTCATCCAAAAGCCAAATATGTCTGTTCGGTAAGTTCTGGCTCTATTATTTTGGCGGCCGCAGGCCTACTGGAAGGTAAAAAAGCTACTTCACACTGGTATTCACTACGATTTTTGGCAGATTATGGAGTGAAAATCGTACAAGAAAGATATATCAAAGATGATAAAATTATCACTTCAGCAGGCTCAACGGCCTGCTTAGATATGGCTCTGTATCTAGCAGAATTATTGGCGGGGACGGAAACGGCCAAAGCCCTTCAATTGATGTTGGAATACGATGCTGTGCCTCCATTTTCTTCAGGCCATCTTGCAAAAGCTTCAAAAGAAACGATGGTTGCAGCCAAGAAAAAACTTAAGGAAGAAGCTTTGCGCTCTGGAATTCTTACTTTAATATAGAAAAAATGATAATTGCTGTGAAGGTAAAACCAAACAGCTCTGTCGATAAAATTGAGCTGAAAGACGCTGTTTTTCATGTAAAACTGAAGGCAAGACCCATAAATGGCGAAGCAAATGAGCATTTAATAAAATATATCGCCCACTTTTTTTGCATTCCAAAATCGAGTGTTCAAATAAATAAAGGTCATACATCTGCTTTCAAAAAAGTAAACTTAGATATCTCAACGGCTGAATTTGAATTGATTGTTTGTAGATTGGAAAATCCATAATAATTACATTTTTTAAATTGTACAGATAGGCACTACTATCTTAGCAGAATAAATTAGCTCCCAAGTTTGTCAATCTGGAAATAATAGTAGCTAATTTTGCCAAAAATCAAAATCAAATATTCCATTTCTACCTATATCTATAGATAATTTAAGTAAATATTTTGATAGACGAGCAACCCAAAACCACAATTATTAAAGTACGAAATGCAGTTATCGAAGCTAGAAGCCAAAGGTTTTAAAAGTTTTGGAGAAAAAATTACCATTTATTTTGAAAACGGAATCACAGGAATTGTGGGGCCAAATGGCTGCGGAAAATCTAACGTAGTAGATGCCATACGTTGGGTTTTGGGTGAACAAAAAACAAGAAATCTCCGATCTGAAAAGATGGAAGATGTGATATTTAACGGCACCAAAGACCGAAAACCACAGCAAATGGCGGAGGTTTCGATCACTTTCAATAATACCAGAAACTTGCTCCCCACTGAATATGCACAAGTAACGATTACCAGAAGATATTATCGCACTGGCGACAGCGAATACGAAATAAATGGGGTTCAGTGTCGCTTGAAAGACATAAACAACCTGTTTTTAGATACTGGAATAGGCTCTGACAGCTATGCCATTATCGAGCTGAAAATGGTAGAAGACTTACTAAACGATAGAGATGGCTCTAGACGGGAACTTTTTGAAGAAGCAGCTGGTGTATCGAAATTCAAAATTCGCAAAAAACAAACGCTTCGCAAGCTAGAAGATACGGAAAAAGACCTCGCACGTGTAGAGGACTTGCTATTTGAAATAGACAAAAACCTAAAAAGTTTAGAGAAGCAAGCCAAACAAGCCGAAAAATATTACGAGTTAAAAAACGAGTACAAATCCAATAGCATTCAGTTGGCACATGCAAGCATGGCAAACCAAGCATTTGAAATGACCAGTCTTTTGACACATTTCAACACTGAAAATGACAAAAAAGCAACTTATACATCGCAAATCGCGGTAGCAGAAGCAGAAATTGAAAAGATAAAAATAGCCAATATAAAGCAAGAAATCAAACTAAAAGAGGCTCAAAATCAGCTAAATACACACATTGGGAAAATTAGAAACTATGAGAGTGAGAAAAATATAAAAAACGAACGGCTAAAGTACCTGGCAGACACCCAAGATCGAATTAGCAAACAATTGCAAGTAGATAAAGAGCAAAAAGACAAATCTGAAATTTTGCTAAAATCAATTTCGCAAGAAATGAGCGGATTGCAGAAGCAGCTTGATGAGCAAGAATTGAGGGTTTCAACATTGAAGTCTGACAGCGAAATGCAAAAAGAAAAAGCTAATAGGCTTCAAAATCAGTATTTAGAGCTCAATACGCAAATAAAAACCAGGCAGGAATTGGTATTTTCTTTGAACAAATCGCTTGAAATCAATGCTTTTCAAATTACCACGCTAAAACAAGAGTTAGAAAAAACCACAGTCGATGGCAATACACAATCGACTGATTTACAGTTATTTGAAGGGAAGTTGAAAGATTTGTCTCAATTGCTGGCCGAAAAGCAAATGGAATTGGACAAGCTCGAAAAAAATGAGAAAGCCAACATTGATATTATTGCCAGTTTGGACACTTCAATTGTTAGTTTGAAAGATAGAATTGCCGATACCAATAGAAAATCGGATGCCAAACAAAATGAATTCAACCTCACCAAATCGCTTGTAGAAAATTTAGAAGGCTTTCCAGAAGCAGTAAGGTTTTTGAAAAAGAATGCTAATTGGGTAAAAGAAGTGCCCTTACTCTCAGATGTTATTACTTGCGATGAAAAATACAGAATCGCGGTTGAAAATTACCTAGAGCCATTGATGAATTATTATGTGGTAGATACAGATCAAGATGCCTTGAAAGCTATAAATTTGTTGAATAACGCCACAATGGGCAAAGCAAATTTTTTTATTCTTAAATCCTTTCAAAACTATAAATCAAACGCTATTTCTATTGCTGCAAATAAAGTTTCTGCCATTTCAATAATGGAATTTGACACAAAATATGAGCAATTGGTGAGGTATTTACTAGACAATGTATACATCATTACTGATAATAATGAAGATTTTGCAGAAGGAGAAAACCAAATAGCCATTACCATCAATGGGAAAATAATAAAGAAAAAATATAGCATATCGGGCGGTTCGGTAGGGCTTTTTGAAGGAAAAAGAATAGGCAGAGCCAAAAATTTGGAGATTTTAGAGAAAGAAATAAAAGTATTCAATAGCCTGCTTTCAGAGTTAAAAACCGAACTAGAAAACAAGCAAAAGCAACTCGAAAATCGAAAATCGCTCTCACAAAAGCAAACTATAGATTTACTTCAAAAAGAGTACAACCTTGTACAACAAGATCAGACTGCATACGCAACCCGAAAAGAGCAACTTGCCAATATTCTTGATAAAAATTTGGGTAGAAAAGATGAAATATTAGACAAAATCGATTCGCTTCGTGCTGAAATTGAAAAAGCAGAACCTGCCGCAAAGCAAGCCCAAATTGAATTGAAATCGCTCGAAGAACGCGTATTTGATTTGCAATCTGAAACCGATGAAGAAGGCAAATTGGCAGCTCAAAAACTGGCTGTTTACAATGAGGAAAATATCAAATTGTTTCAAACCAAAAACCGATTCAACTCCCTACAACAAGAATTTGAATACAAAGAAAACAACCAAGAGAGCACTTTGAAACGCATTTCACAGGCAGTTGCGGAGCTTTCACGAACAGAGGCAGACATAAAATTGATGCTTGAAAAATCGGAAGTAAACGATGTAGAACTTTCGCAAATGTATGAGATAAAGGAGAAACTGGAATTTGAACTCAACGAAACTGAAAAAAGCTATTACAACACACGAGGCGAGGTAGATAAAACCGAAAAAATGACCCGAGAATTGCAACGCCAACGGGAAATAGCCGACACATTGCTCGCAGAAATAAACAACAAGCTAAATGAAGGCAAACTAAAATTGTCATCGATAAAAGAGCGGCTGTCTTTGGAATTTAACATCGATTCTGATAGCCTGATTGCAGAAGCGCCACCAGAAATAACCTTCACCGAAAATGAACTCAAAACAAAAATAGACCAGCTGAAAAATGCCATGGAACGGCTTGGGCAAATAAACCCAATGGCGATGGAGGCATACCAAGAAATAAAAGAAAGGCACGATCTGATATCTGAACAAAAAAATGACATTGTATCGGCAAAAAATTCACTTTTAGATACTATTTCAGAAATAGATAACACCGCCAAAGCTACTTTTTTGCATACTTTTGGCGAAATAAAAGAAAATTTTAAGATTGTATTTCGGTCGTTGTTCACCGAAGACGATAGTTGCGATGTGATTTTGGCCGATCCAAACGACCCTTTGGAATCTGACATCGACATTATTGCAAAACCAAAAGGCAAACGCCCGCAGAGTATTAATCAACTTTCTGGTGG
>JBJXGB010000029.1:0-10918 GCA_046152935.1 Cytophagales bacterium | reverse complement strand
TTGGCATTTTGAACAGTAGTACTTTGCCAAATTCAAGAAATTTAAGAAGAACACTTGAGCCGGGCGACTATACTTACGAGGCATCTGCACCTAATTGCTCTTGGCAAGGAAAATTTACCGTCAAAAGCAATACGATTGAAAATGTGATACTGAAGAAATGTATTTAAGAATTTCCCTTGTGCTACAGCTACTGCCAAAGGAAATTCAAAGCTTAAAGCAATTCAAGTAAATAATCTGATAAGAAAAAAAGGTTTCCAAAACTAAATTATATCAAACCGATGAAAAAAATAATACTATCATTAGTTGCAATTATTTTGATGGCAGAAATAAGCAATGCCCAGATAATAGATGTTTTGCAGGTGCATATTGGCACGGCTATATTTCCATCTACCGAATCTTTAAATTTTCAGTCGGGTAAGCCAGAAAACATTTATGGAGCTTACGCCCCAGCCCAGATACTTGGTTTTGGAGCTTCCAAGTTTCTCACAGATAAAATCCAACTCAATGCGGTGGCTGAAGTAATGAATACATTTAAGCCCAATTACAATCTTATATCGCAAAAAACGGCTTTGAATGTAAAATACAACGTGATTGCACCAGATATTTATCGTTTATCGCCTTATGTAATTGGCGGTGGAAGTGTAAACTTTATTTATTTATCGCAAAGCGGTTTTACAAGAGAATATGAAACTCCAAACGACTACGATGGTGTGCGAAATGTAGACATCAATCGCATTACCTATAATGAAGACAGCTACCGATTTTTCTCGCCAGCAGCTGGTGCAAATATTGGCGTAGGGCTCGATGTGAATGTGTTTGAAGTGGTGAGTGTTTTTGGCGAATTTAGCTACAATTATATTTTTACCACGCGTTCGGGCTTGCAGACAGAATACAATAAATACAACGCAGGCTTTGAAAACAAGGCCGATTTTACCTTTACAAGCCTCAATTTTGGGGTGCGGTTGTATATGTACTAGAATATTTGATAGGTGCAAGCCAAGCCATTTTTATGCACTAAAATTAGGGTAGTAGCACTAGTTTATGTAGTTACCCTTGATAATAAGCCGCCATACCCTACTGCATAGGCTAGTTCAGTTAGCAAAAAGGCGACATAAGTCGCCAAAAAGATGAGCTAACCCACTTCAAAGAGAAGCTTGGTTATCTAAAAGGTGACTGAAGTTAGCAAAAAGGCAAACTAACCCACTTCAAAGAGAAGCTAGGTTACCAAAAAGACGACCGAGCTTGCCAAAAAGGTGATTGTAGTTAGCAAAAAGGCGACTACGGTCACCTTTGAAGTGGGAGGGGGTACTTCCGAAGTACCCCCTTGGGCTGTTACGTTACCAATGGTTGTAAACCTTGGTAGTCGTTCGCATCTAACCAACGATTGTCAAGGCTTTTAGCCGTTGACAACGTTGCAAAACGGATGCCATCCATCGAAGGGAAAGTATCCGTTCCAATTAATTTTATCGGTCTGACGCGAAAAAGCGTCTGATCGTGCATCTGACAGCCCCCGTCAGCTGCTTTTTTCAGCATCGGACGGATAACCTTTCAGCAATCGGTCTGACGCGAAAAAGCGTCTGACCGAACACCACAAGCGAATATCCAAATTAGTTTTTTTGCATCAAAAGACACACATGACTGTGCGTTTACAGTTTTTTCGTATCCGCACTTTTGCCATTAGCTAGGTAGTAAATTATCCATTCCGCCACGAGCATATTTGGAACAAATCCAAGCCAAGCAACCATCATATACAGATCCATTGGGTTGGGATGAAACAAATAAACGATTAACCATTTCCATATTCTCAAAGTAATGGCAGAGATAGTAAGCGAAAAACTTCGAATCATGAAATGCTGGTGATTTACGAAATTCCGTTGAAAAATACTTATCCAAGCTTTTAGCGTAAAAATTATCCACAAGGAAGCCAATATTGTAAATGCCAAACGCGAAGATAAATAGCCGTTAGCGTAGAATGCCATTATCAACGATGCTGGGCCACTTATAAACACTACTATTATTACATAAATGCTGCCAATAATGCGGTGAACGGCTGGAACGTTGCTTCTTACATACGTTGAAAATTGCGTAAAGCCTGCGATAAGCAAAAAAACACTTGTATATACATGTACAAAAAATGCGATTTTCCAATGGGTTATGTGGATGTACTGTTGTTTAATTCTCAAAAATGCTACATCAAGGTTGTAAGGGATATATTGCAATGAAATAACAACCAATAAATAACAGAAATAACCATAAGCTAAGTAGGATAGATATTTGAAAATTCCTTTATTTACCAACTGATACATTTCATTCTGCTTAAAAATATGAACAATCGTCAAATACTAGTTTATGCCTGTACTTTTTTAGTTTTATTGCTAATTAGTTGCAATAATGGCTCAAAAGTAGAGAATAAATCAGCAAAAAAGGCAAATACCGAGCGAAAAACGCCTGCTCCATCCCTTGAAAACAAAACCTCAGTGGCGTTGAATGTGCAAAATGAAGCAGATTTTATTGGGTTATGGTCGGGCAGATTTGACACTACCCAAGACTGCAAAGAATTACAAACGCTTTGGAATAATTACAGGGATTCATTGTATGAGGCCGGCAAAGAAGATGGAGAAGATTACCCTTTCGAAGACCCCGATATTAGCACAGATCAATTTTACAATGGGCTTGATTCAAAATACAAAAAATTTATTGATACAGATGCTAAATTTGGTGTTGGCTACATCATTCGTCCCAACAAAATAAGTATCATCATATCTAGCATCTCAGATTCTGTAATACTTGGCAAAAGTATTTGTGCGGGCAACGAACGGCCTTTGAAAGGCAAGTTCTTATCTAAATCGGCTACTGATTGGGAAATAATGCTCGATGAACCAGGTACAGATAAGTATGATGGAAGAATTGTGTTGAAAATAAATAAAAATGAATTGGGCGCTACTGGTACTTACACTCCATTCGACACATTGCAAAAAGCCAAGCAATTTCAATTTAAGAGAAAGAATTTCATCTACGATATTGATGCAACTTGGGTGTACAGCGGCAGCAATGTTTATGTTGAAGATTTTAATCCATCCAAAAGAGTTTTCAAAGTTTCGGATGTAGAAAACCAGCCTAAGTCTGTATTAAGAATTGCAAGAAATTCAATCTATGCAAGGCATGGCTACAGTTTCAAATCAAAAGATGTCAGAAATTATTTTGAGCGTTTTGATGACTATATTCCCACCTCAACAGATGTACGCAAAGAGCTTTCTGACGTGGAAATCAAAAACGAGAAGTTATTAAAAAGATATGAAGAATATGCAAATGAGTTTTATGACTCTTACGGACGATGACACCAAAGCAAATAGAAAGAATAGGCAATAGGATAAAGCAAATAAAAGTAGCTCTTGCAGCCGACAAAAAGCACTGGGGCGGCTTTTATCACGATGGAAGGGGGCTGCGTTACCTTCCACCTCAACTTTATATTTCCATTGATGACTTCGCTGGTGCACTTCGGTACTTCAATTGGTTTCACAAAAACTTCCCAAGCGATAGTTGTTACTCAACCTTTTTGTATGAATGGACAATCGTGCTTTTCAAAACTGGACGGCTAAAAGAAGCTGAAAAGAAAGCACTTGAAGTGTTTTGCAGCGATAATGGAGTGCTTTTCAAAATACTGCAAATTGGCGATGCCAACATGGCAAACGATGAATTGGCAAATAAATATCTCAACGAATTGAAAAACAAAGGGAGTTTAGCAGACTTTAACACTTGGATTTTGCATCTCATTAGGCAGGATTTTTTTTTAGATTTCTGCAACAAATACATTGAATTAGAGAAACGCATTGAAACAGAGCCAGACAAAGCGGCTAAACAGCTTTTGCAGAACCAACTAGAACTATTATCTAGCAAAATGTAAAAAAAAAGAAACTGCAAGTCTTGTTAAACCACGCCTTATGGCACTCAGCTTACTAATTTTGAAAAAATCAAAATGTTATTTTTTGATTTGTCATTTTCAAGACAATCTTGATGTGTAGATCTTGCGAAACTTGTATCATCATTCCAAAACCAATGTTATGAAAAAGATAATCGTTATTTCCCTGAGTTTAGTAGCACTCTTCGCATGCAGAAGAGAAGAAGCAGAACCCACGCCAGAAACTTCTCCTTTTGCCAATACCGTTCAATTGGTACATCCGCTCGCACCTATTCCTGTGGGCGAATCTACACCCGTATACGCTGCCTATTACGACAAAACAAATAAGCAGCAAAAAGTAGAAGTGGTGTGGTCGGTTTCAGACACTGCGCTGGCAGCTTACGAAATAGCAGATGGAGGAAAAGACTATTCTGCCATTCATATTCTTCCCAAAAAGCCAGGAATAATAAAAGTATCGGCAAAATTCAACTCGATTATGAGCGAAATTGTGTTTATTACCATTGTTGGCATCAACATAAAGACAGTGAGCGGAGTTACCACTTCACTAGGAATAGTAACGATGACAGGTGTGACGACCAGTCTGGGCATGTCCACCGTAGCCGGAATTGTGACAATGGCAGGCATTGATGCCGTTACAACGGTCAATGGAGTTGAAACCACCGTCACCGGCAGCACTACTACCACTACTGGCATTATTACTGTTGAAGAAATTATTACCATGACTGGAGTAGTAACGATGACAGGTGTAGTAACGATGCCTGGTGTAGTGACAGTGCCTGGCACCATTGAGGAAATGAGCAGTACTCCGGGGGCGAATGCAGGTCCAAGTGGTGAATTTTCGGGGCGAAATGGATACTCAGTACGTGGAAAAGCTAGCTTGGAGAAAGTTGGCCCCAATGTGTCGCTCGAATTTGCCAGCTCCTTTACTTCGCAAAACGGCCCAAGATTGGTTATTTATTTGTCAAATACCGAAACAGTTCAAAGTTCGAGTTTAAGAGTAGCTGCGCTGTCAAATATTTCAGGAATGCAAAGCCATGCCGTGCCGATAGGCACGAATCTGGATACCTATAAATATGTTATTATCAATTGCGATGCGGTCAATCGTGCTTTTGGTGTAGCAGAATTCAAATAACGAAAAGATATATCCAAATTCAATCAATCAACAATGAAACAAAAGCATAAATTTCTATTTACACTTGTTTTGATTTTGCTTTGCAGTCAAAGTTTTGCACAAGAAAATGTACCGCAAAGCCCTTGGTGGAAACAAAATAACCTAGCCGAGTTTGGCGCTTCTGTAGGCTATTACGAATTTTCATTGAATGTAAATGCCCACCATTTGCATCCCATTAAAATTGGTAAAAAAAGCAACTTGAAAATCGGCTACGGTTTGAGATTTACCTCGTATTTTGGTGATGCGAAAGATTACGTAACAGCCCCTGCAAAACTAACCAGTGGCGAAGAAGGGCCTCAAGTAATGTATTTGGATAATATTGTTGAAAATATCGACACCGTATTCATCAAATATCCACAAGTGTATAGCACCAATTTGTTTTTTGTAATTCAATATACGTTTTTCAACAAACTAGATCTGGGGTTTAATATCGATCTTATTGGATTTAGTTTTAGCAATGCAAGTGCCGATGGTGGATACAAATTGAGTAGCCTTGTCGACAACCCATTCGACCCGATAAAAGGCGACTACAAATATAGCTACGATGCCAACCAAAGGGCTTTGCCAACGGCTTTTAATTTGTTGTTAATTAGCGACAATGATTTGGGAAGTTTAAATTCTGAATTCTTTTTACGCTATAGGTTTGGCAAGCATTGGGGAATAAAAGGCGGCTACACCTTTTTATTTACCGAATATCAAACAGAAAATAAATTGAGGCTCGACAACGATCGATTTAGGTTGAAATCTAGCATGGCACTTTTGGGTGTGACGTATTCTTTTTAGTAGGCGATACCCAAATTGCTTCATAAGCATACATTTGCAATTTCATTTAGTGGCACTGTGCCTTGCATTGTGCCACAAAATATAGGAAAGTCGGCTTGTCTTTGCTACAAAATAAATCCAATCTTAATGCCTCCCCATCGATGGTATAGCCCTTGCGAAAACTCTTTGGTAATAATCGTTTGGTGGTATTCGAGGTATAGTTTTTTGAATTTTAATATCGCTCCAAAATTATTCTGAAATACAATCCTTTCTATTTCATCCGCTTTGAGCGTATAGGGCCTATTGGAATTGAACAACCCGCCTTGCATCGTGGCATCGTAGCCCACAAAATTTACCAAAGGTTGGCTGTAAATGTACATTTGGAATTGATTTTTCATGGCATTCCCAGCCAAAACAGAATTAAATTTTCCTAAAGTAAAAGTAAATCCCGCTTGCAGTTTATCGCTCAACGACCCGATTTTGATTTGTGCATTTGAGTTTAAGCTGAAAAAATTGGTGTTTATCAATAGCTTCTCATGGTTAATTTCATAATTAACGGCCAGATCGTTTTGAATTTGGTGTTGCCAGCCTTGTGGTTGTGTGCCTCCAATCCATCCATGAATTGTAGACTGCATTTGTTTTCCGATCGCTGCTGAACCAATAATTCCAACACTCAAGCCAGCCGAAATGCTTGATCTGCTAACGGTATCGATTGATATGGAAAATGATTTCACAACGAAAGTGGCGGCAAATGGCCTGTCGCCATACAAAATACCATCGGAACGTATACTGGTAGGCGTGTATCCGTTGTGATCGAAAGCCAAGCCATATTTCAAAGTGCTTTTGGGTAATTTTAATAAGACGACATTAATGGGATTGGATTTCAATACAGGATTTACACATTCAAGATTGATTCCTTGTGTGTAATACTGGTCGAAACCCGAAAACCAATCATTTTCATAATGGATACGACCATAGGAATGGCTGTTCATGCTTCGAATAGATGCTAAATGCTCTATTTTTTGCGAAAAAATAGGTGTGGAAACCCAAAACAACAAAAATAGAGTGCATGATGGTATGTTGCTTTTACTCATAGCTATACCTACGGTTTTTATGCTTCTACGGACTTTCGAAATTAAAAAAAGGCAGTTGTTGGCAAACGAGATTCATTTGCCGCTTTGAGTTTCCGTCCTATAAAACAAATGGGAACCTGTTTTTGTATTGAACTAGAAGGAGTTAGTGCCAGGAGATACTCACGGCAATAGATAAAACATCCTACAAGTCTTTGTTTACTTTCGCCTTATGAATTTTTCAATCTCACAATTAAAATCCTTCATTTCCTCGTACATTTCCTTAATCATTTCAGAATCAAATTCTACATAAGAATCGTAATCTCCTTTTGTTCTTCTGCTAAAAGCCTTGTTGATTATTTTGCCATACTTAGCCTCAATCAGCTTTGGCTGTATGAAGGTTTTGTTGAACCTACCAATTAGTTGCGCATGTTTTGATGTGTCAAACTCGTATTTAGCGGCTAATGCTAAGAGAGAATAAAACATAGAACAATAAATACGATTAATTGCTGCTCTAAAACGATCGTAGGAAATAAGTAGTTCAACGTCAGATTGCGTATCTTTTGCCTCGGCTAATCGATATTGAATTAAATCTGCTCTGTCTGAATCATCTGTACTCATGCGTACACACCATTTTTAAGTGCATTTACAAAAACTGGTTGCCTACCGCGCTTTGTTTCGAGTTCTTTTGTTGAAAGAAGGTGCGCATCGATCAATATATTATATTTTAAATCTATATCGTAACATATATCTAAAATGGTGTTTTCATCTCTTAGGCCGTAATCTTTGTTGAGTAAAATCAATATATCGTAGTCTGAATGTTCGTTGGCCTCGTTGCTGGCTTGCGAACCAAATAAAACGATATGTAGAATTGCATCTGCATATTGCTCCACTAGCAAATGCTTCAGATCATTTAGTATCAATTTCTTGTCAGCCATGCGTTCAAATTTTTTTTCTAAGATACTGTGTATTTAGTGAAGTCAGGTGTTTCTGCCTGAGTTATTAATTTTGAAATTTATATATTTAGAGTAAAAACACCCTACACCACCACAACAAATTTCGCTCTGTGAGGACACTGAGCGAATTAGAAAAATCGTCTTTTGTATTGTAATTTTTTATGTGGTTCGCAGAACGACCGATAATTAGTTCGACATTACAAATGTCGAAAATCGGGATTTTTAAAAACTCTGTATTTATTGCTTTTTTATCAAAAAACACATTTCTTTCGGGTGAAAACATTCGCAAGGAAAAAAAATACGTCAACAAATACTTTATTTAATGTTTGGCTTGCTCTTTTATTTTTTTTATCATTTCGCTAATGTGTTTGGTAGCGCCAAACATATCTTCATAAATAGCCACAATGGTATGCGTTTTATCTAGCAAAAAGGTAATGCGTTTGGTAAGACCCAAAATCGGAACAACAGCTTGGTAAAGTTTAGCTATTTTTTGGTCTTCATCGGCCAGCAATTCAAATGGCAGGTTGTGTTCTTTTTGAAACGCTTTGTGGCTTATTATATTGTCTTTGGAAACGCCTACCACATCAATATCAAGTCCTTTAAATTCAGAAAAAGCATCTCTGAACTCGCAAGCCTCGGCAGTGCAGCCTTTTGTAAAATCTTTGGGATAAAAATAAAGTATGAGCGGACGACCAGCCTTGTCTACATCAAGGGTAAATTTCTTATCTAGTGTAGAATCGGTGGTGAAATTTGGGGCTTTAGAGCCTATTTTGAGTGCCATGGAATATATTAATTTTTATTTTGTAATGTTTAATTTGTAATTTTTTTATATCTGGTCTATCTCTTGACAGACCATTAAATTATTTTGTCTATAAAATTTTTATCTGTCTATGGACAGACCGAGGTAGAGCAAGCTAGATATGTGTGTTTGTTGGTAAAAACAACACCAAAGGCAATAGACTGATATAAAAGCAAGCTAAATATCTGTGTTTGTTGGTGAGAACACCAACAAAGGCAGCAACATTTATCTTTTCTTTAATGTCTTTGATCTTTTGATCTTTAATCTTTTCATCCTTAATCTGTTCTCTACTTTCTCAACTTCCATACCACTTTTTAGGTTTGGCAACGCCAACGTTGGAACTGGTCTTTGGCTTGGGCGTGCTATTTCTTTGTGGTTTTTTTTCGGCTTTTGATGGATAATTGTCTTTCAACGGATAAGGATGGTCACTTACGACAGGTATCTTGAGCCCAATTAGTTTTTCGATATCTTGCAAATAAGGTTTTTCTTCAGCATCTACAAACGAAAAAGCCGTGCCATTTGCCCCTGCCCTACCCGTGCGGCCTATGCGATGTACGTAAGTTTCAGCAATATTTGAAGTTTCGTAATTAATTACGTATTCAAGTTCATCAATATCAATACCTCTGGCAGCAATGTCTGTAGCTACCAAAACCCTAGTGGTTTGTTCTTTAAAGTTTTTCAAGGCATACTGTCGCGCATTTTGCGATTTGTTGCCATGTATAGCTCCTGCTTTTATTTGGTTTTGCAACAATACTTTCACCACTTTATCGGCTCCGTGTTTGGTGCGGGCAAAAACCAAAGCAGTTTTAATGGCTTTATCTTTCAAAATATGCAGCAGCAGCGCATTCTTATTGCCCTTATCAACAAAATAAACAAATTGTTTGATGGTGTGAGCAGTAGACGATACAGGTGTTACTTCTACTTTTAGTGGATTTTCTAATATGGTATTGGCCAATTTTACGATTTCGGGCGGCATAGTAGCCGAGAAAAACAACGATTGTCGTTTCTTTGGTAATGCGACTAATAATTTTTTTACATCGTGAATAAAACCCATATCGAGCATTCTGTCGGCCTCATCCAACACAAATATTTCAATATCGCGTAGCGATACAAAACCTTGATTCATTAAATCGAGCAATCTGCCCGGTGTGGCTACCAATATATCGATGCCGTTTTGAATAGTGATAACTTGATGATGTTGATTGACACCGCCAAAAATAACAGTACAGCTCAAGCCGGTGTGTCGTCCATAAGCCTTAAAACTCTCTCCAATTTGGATGGCAAGCTCTCTGGTGGGCGTTACTATTAGGCTTTTAATTCTTTTTCTTTTATCGCCCGATTTGTTGGCAACCAATAGTTGCAAAATAGGAATGGCAAAAGCGGCAGTTTTGCCCGTACCCGTTTGGGCACAACCCAATAAATCTTTCCCTTGCAATACAATGGGTATAGCCTGTTCTTGAATGGGTGTTGGCGATGTATACCCTTCTTCTTTGAGTGAGCGAAGAATAGGTTCAATAATATGGAGTGCTTCGAATTGCATGAAATGGATATTGTCCGTTAAAATTTATTGCAAGGTACGACTATGAATCTGCTAAAACTAAACACAATTTTGCGCAAGAGAGTGAACAAGACTTAAAAATTGCACAGATTTTGAAGCATCTATCTTTTGCTGATATGATATAATACCTGATGAGGTACAGAAAATGCATGAAAGTCTGATTGATGAAAGCCTAGCGATCGTAGAAATCAGTAATTTGTTCAATGATGTAATCTTGCTCTGCTTCGGTTAATGCTACAAAAAGAGGTAACCGCAACAAACAATCTGCAAACTTCTCACTATTTGGCAATGGCTCACCTTTGTATTTATCGGCAAAGTAAGCCGATTTATGAAGACTTCCATAATGAAAAGCCGAGCCTACTCCCCTATCTTTTAGGTGTTTGATAAGGCTTTGTCTTTCTTCGAGCGAATTGGCTACGATGTAAAATATGTGCGAATTGTGCTTTGTCTTTTCGTTAATAGCAGGCAAAAGCACGCCTTTGTCTATTAAAAATTGTAGTTTATGGTAATATCTATTCCAAATGACTGCTCTTTTGCTATGAATTTGCTCTATTTCTTGCAATTGGGCATACAACATGGCAGCATTCAAATCGGCACCCAAAAAAGACGAGCCCACATCGACCCAACCGTATTTATCTACCTCACCTCTGAAGAAAGCCGCCCGATTTGTGCCTTTTTCTCTC
>JBJXGB010000022.1:0-11222 GCA_046152935.1 Cytophagales bacterium | reverse complement strand
TTCATTTGCTGTTTTAAATGCGTGTTTTCACTTTCTATTTTTTTTTTATATTCCATTGTGTCTTCCATCATTATTCTTTGGCAGTTTTCTTTTTCTGTTAGAAATAAAATTTCCTCTTCAAGCTTTTCAATTTTTAATATATAGGCTTTCTCTATTTCTACAGACATAACGATCTTTTCTAAATGTTAAATTTTTTAGTTGTCAATCGCCTCATCGATCGACTCCGAATATTGAATATCCATCAACGTATATTTGCCGTTTGGGAAGTTTTGTTTGATTCTATCTCGACCTATTTTCACGCTGTATTTAAAAACTTCGTCCTTAGGTAAAATTTTTCGATGTGTTTTCAACCCAAGATCAAACATTTTCTCTTTCCATTCCACAAAATACCATTCCATGGAAGGTTGATGGAAGACTGTCAACTTACTTTTATCGAAGACCAATTTGGTAATAGATTGTTTTGCGGCACTAGAACCAATGGAATTAAAAATTTCTTTAAACTCTTCTATGGGGATATAATTAGAAGTTGCTTCAACAATCATTATATTGTTCTTTCCTTCAACTCTTAAAAGATTTGCGTACGTGAACGACTTCTCTAAATTTAATTTGTATTTCATTTTTTACTGTTTTACTGTTTTACTGCAAGGCAACTATAACGAGGAACTTGAGCAATTGTTTTCCACGGTTTTATTAACTTAAAGTCCATAAAAATAATTTCAAGCAACTACACACTCAAAATGACTCTTTCAGTTGAGTAATTGTATGAATGCCCGATGATTTTATCAAAATTTAGGCATGCAAACCTTTCATCAAATTGTACTATTTTAATAATACTAAGCATAGATCAGTTGGTTTTTTTTTATTTTTACAACTGTTTGCATTTTTATTTGAAAGGTATTGAACTTAAAAAGGGTGAAAAATCAATCTTGACAAGGGGAAGTTTTGATTTCTTGGAAAATTTTGAAACAAAGTCTAATTTTTATTTATCAGTAAAAAAGTATACATACCATTAAGCAAAGCAGTTAGTTTGATTACAATGATAATTTATTGACTAGGTGAATCGTTCACATTTTGTGATATTGTTTCAAAACTTGTAGTGAAAAGTTGGATATATGAGTTAGGCTCATATAATTTGCATCAAGGTAATGAGTAGACTTGTTGCTTTGCTAAATGCAGATGAATGTTGAAAATAGTATTAATTAAAGTTAGTTAGTAGTGAATTTTTGATCGGAAGGCTGTCTCGGCTATTCGGTTTTTGTCAAAAGATTAAAAGTAAAAAATAGAATGACCATTGATAGAAGTATTCTTACCCTTGATGAATTTACTTTGGCACAAATGCGTGCTTTCCCTACCGCTACAGGCGAACTTAGCAGTTTGCTTCGCGATATTGGCTTAGCAGCAAAAAGAGTGAACGTGGAAGTAAATAAAGCTGGTCTAGTTGATATTTTGGGCGATCATGGATCGACAAATGTGCAAGGGGAAGTGGTGAAGAAGCTTGACATTTATGCCAATGAGCAATTCATGGGCGTATTGAAGCGTGGTATCAGTTGCGCTGGCATCGTTAGTGAAGAGATGGCAGATATTGTAGTTTTTAATGATGAAGTAAGCAATAATAGTAAATATGTTTGTCTTTTAGATCCGCTAGATGGTAGCTCGAATGTAGATGTGAACGTGTCGATAGGCACTATTTTTAGTATTTTTAGAAGGGTAAGCGAAAGAGGAACTCCCTGCAATTTGGGTGATTTTTTGCAACAAGGTAATCAACTAGTAGCTTCTGGCTACATCATTTACGGTTCATCGACCATGCTAGTGTACGCCACAAGACGAGGAGTAAATGGCTTTACACTCGATCCATCGATTGGCGAATTTAGTTTGAGTCACCCCAATATACAATGCCCAGAAGTGGGCTTTACGTATTCTGTAAATCACGGAAATTTCCACAGATATAGCAAAGGTGTACAGGATTATATACACGAGTGCCAGCGAAAAGATAAAAATTCGGGAGGTACGTATACGCAAAGATATATAGGAAGTATGGTGGCCGACATTCATCGTAATTTGATAAAGGGTGGCATTTTTGCCTATCCAGCTACTACTGAAATGAAAAGCGGTAAATTGCGACTTGGCTACGAATGCAATCCTTTTGCGTTTTTAGTCGAAAGAGCAGGTGGCCTTGCTACTGATGGCAAGAACCGCATTCTAGATATTCAGCCTACTGAATTGCACCAAAGGACTCCCTTTTTTGCAGGAAGTAAGAAAATGATGAATGAATTGGATACTTATTTGCAGCAAGATTACAAATAGATTTTTCTGTTGGTAGAATCAACGGGCAACAAATTAAATGGTTTTGAAAGTAGCCGATGGAAATTGATGGTCTCCATTGGCCAAAGCCAACGGCAATTGATTAAAGAAAAAATCCAATCAAAATCAAAAGACACTGTCTAAAATTGCAGCCTTTTCAGGTTTTAAATGTATTATTTTGATTTCAATAATCATTTACTTTTTAAGGATTCAATAAAACAGCCTCCATTTTTATTAAAACCAACTAGTAATGAAATTCACAAAAGTACTGAAGCCTGTCATTACAAATCTACTTTTATTGATTTCCATTGCTTCATTCTCGCAAAGCCCAATTTGGCAAAACAGCAAATTTACAATGTACAAAGACAGTGTACGACAAGGTGCTTTTGTTGCCAAAATACAATCTGCCATCGCTATCAATTCAAATTACAAAAGCCCAACAGCAGCGAATCTAAGTCCGTATATTATTTTTAGATTTAGCATAAACGGCAAAGACAATGAGATGAAGCAAGGTGCAGACCATCTTTTTGCTGTAAATTCCAAAAATGGCATTTGCGAAACTCCGAATATCAAATTTGGTGTGCAATATAAAGACACCACAAAATTGCCCGAAAATACCTATCTAAAACCTGGAACACAGCTCAAAATCAAGCTTGATATGAGAGGAGTTTTTGATGATTTCAAAACAAAAGGCTTTTATATTGCCGCAAATGGAGACAAAATATTCAAAGAAGATTTCAAGGCTTTGTACGTAGCAGGTGGCACTTCGCCTATGCTTTGGAATTTCGATAATGTACAATACCATCCAGAATTATTGCTCAAAGATTACGATGATGATGGTATTTATGAAGTTACTTTGAAATTGGGTGAAGAAAAAGAACAAAAGCAAATAGCTTCAGTTTGGAAATTGATCAAAGATATTTCTAGACAACCTATTTTTAAATCTGATTTTTTGATTTCAGACGCTATCTATAATTTGGCGATCGAAGAAATGCTGAACGCTATAGAGCCAGATAGTACTTTTAGAACTGGCAAAGAATGGGCTGGCGTTTGGACACGCGATATCAGTTACAGCATTATTCTTTCAATGGCGTATTTGCAGCCCAAAGTTGCCATGTATAGTTTGCTGAAAAAGGTAAAAAACGATCGTATTGTTCAAGATACTGGCACTGGAGGTGCATATCCAGCTTCAACCGACCGCATCGTTTGGGCTATCGCAGCTTGGGAAGTTTACAAAGCCACGGGTGACAAAGCGTGGCTAAAAAAAATATATACCATAATTAAAAACTCCATTAATGATGATGTAAAAAATGCATACGACATTGAAACTGGCTTGGTAAAAGGGGAATCTTCATTTTTAGATTGGCGCGAACAAACCTACCCAAAATGGATGCAGCCTGCTGATATTTTTGAATCTGAATGCTTAGGAACAAATGCTTTGCATTTTCAAGCAAATATTGTAGGAGCCAAAATAGCGACTGCAATGGGCGATCAAAAGTTGGCAGATACTTACAATATTTTCGCCAAAAAGATAAAAGAAGGTATAAATAAATATTTGTGGTTACCGGAAAAAGGCTATTATGCCCAATATTTGTACGGTAAAAATTACAAAATTGCCTCGCCTCGTGCTGAAGCTTTAGGAGAGGCATTGGCAATTTTGTTTGGTGTAGCCGATTCAACCCGACAAGATATAATGATGAAGAATATGCCTGTCACTAGTTTTGGCATACCCTGTATTTATCCACAAATATCCAATATTCCTGCCTATCACAACAACGCAGTTTGGCCTTTTGTCGAAGCTTACTGGGCGATGGCAGCTGCAAAAGTTGGCAATGAATCTTCGGTAATTAAAAGCATAGCGGCCATTTACCGCCCAGCGGCATTGTTTCTAACAAATAAAGAAAATTTCGTTTCCACCAATGGCGATTTTGCTGGCACAGTTATTAATTCGAGCAACATGCTTTGGTGCCTTTCTGGCAATATTGCCTTGGTTCATAAAATTCTTTTTGGTATTGAATTTGAATCCGATAAGTTGACTTTCCATCCATTTATTCCCGAAAAGTTTAAAGGCAATCGCCAATTGTACAATTTCAAATACAGACAATCGACTTTAAACATTCAAATTGAAGGCTTTGGAAACCACATAAAATCTTTTATGATCGATGGAAAACCAGCTAAACCGTTTGTAAATGAAGATATAGAAGGAGTGCACTCCATTAAAATAGTGATGTCGAATACCACAAATAATCAAAATTCAATCAATGAAGCTGCAGATATCTTTACTCCAGAAACGCCACTTGTAGTGTATGCAGACAATGCCATTAGTTGGAATTCCATTGCTGGGGCTAAGAAGTATAAAATATTGGTCAATGGGAAGGAAATGAATGCCGTTTTCGATACAAAATTGCATATTTTTGATACTAAAGTGGCTGAATATCAGGTTGTTGCAGTTGATGCACAAGGCTACGAATCTTTTGCAAGCGAGCCTGTCTTAGTTGCAAAAGATGCCAAAATGGTTGAAGCCGAATTGAATATTTCAAAATCAAACTTAGTTTACAAAGGCTTTACTGGCAATGGTTTTGTTGAAATCTCTAAAACTCAAAATCAAAAAATCGCGATTCCCATTTCTATTGCCGAAGATGGCTTTTATGCACTCGATTTTCGATATGCCAATGGCAACGGCCCTACAAATACTGAAAATAAATGTGCCATGAGAACACTCAAAATTGATAACTTGGGATTGGGAACGATAATTTTTCCACAACGCGGAACTAATGAATGGTCGAACTGGGGCTATTCAAATATAGCAAAAGTTTCGTTGAAAAAGGGCGATCACCTGCTCAGTCTTTCTTTCGAATCTTGGAATGAAAACATGAATGGCGAGATCAATCAAGCAATGATCGATCATTTACGGATCGTAAAATTAAAGTAATTTTATTGATTTTTTCGCTTCGTCAGGCTTACCAAAGGTTTGTCGATTGTACCAGTTATTTGCATTGGTATTTTTATTTTGTGGAATGGTGGAATACCTACTTTGACGAAATAATTGATCTCATTGTTGAAAGTATGGGATCCTTCAATGCTGGTCAGGTATTTTCCCAGAAGAATGGTAAATGGTTTTATATTCACTTTTCCATCTTTAATTTCAGTAAGTATTATAGCATCTATCATTTCCTGATTTTGTATGTCGTCTTTTTCTGAAGCCTTGCTAATATGGCTCAAAACTTTCAGCCCCTTAATGTTTGCTTTATCAACACTTACCATTCCATAGCCATTAAGTGAATTCAATATTGGTTTAAAATCCCCATCAAAATCACCTTTTAGTTTGTATTTGATGGCGAGTACTGCCCCAGTTTCGTCTTGCAAAATATTGGTATCAGTTTTAGCTTCAGTGAAGAATTTCATCAATTTTCTGGTGTCTAGCTCTTTTACATCGAAGTTGAAGTTGAAATTTATAGGCGAAATTTGGGTGTTTGCGATCGAAAATGAGGCATCAAGCGAATTAAAAGCTAGTTTTTCAACTACTATTTGTTTCGCGTCTGCTTTCAAGGCAGTTTTTACATTGTATAGATTGTATTTGTCATATTTTAGCCAATTTGCCTTCAGTGCCAGGTCTAAGCTGATGTTTTCAAGGGCATCAAACCCAGATTTTTTATATGGGGATGGCATTTTTTTCAAAGTAGAATCAGCAATATCAATCCCTTTTTTTGCTTCTTTTTGTGTGATAAAATGGTCTAAATTCAACGAATCGGCTTGTATTCTAATCGATGCTTGGAGCGAAGTTTTTTCTTTGTTAAAGTAGGGGATGTAATTTCTGAATATTCCATTCAGCAGAAACCTTTCTTTTTTAAAGTTCATTTCGAAGTTTGAAAGTATTATCATTTCTGGCGAAAACACCACATTGCCTTTTTTTATTTTCAAGTCAATATCCGCCTCTGTGTCTGCAATATGCACATCTTTGAGCGATGCGGTTCCGCTTACGTAGGCTTCTTTAAATTTGTCAGCACTTCCTTTGGCTATTATTTTTGTGGCTACTATACCAGTAAGTGTCTGATTTTCAATATGTAATAGTGAGTTTAGGTTCATCAAATCTATTTCAGATCGTAGAAATAAATCGAATTTGTACTTTTTGAAATCTTCCATTTTCCCGTACATTTCTAAGTACTCGTCATCTATATTTAGATTCAATTTTTTGAGCTGCAAAGAGGTGTTTTCCATGAAGCCAGTGGTATTGGCGAGCACGGTTTCCATTTCAATATTTTGAACGGCATGGTCGAAACCATCTCGTTTGAAATATCCTTTCGACAACAACACCCTACCATCGATCATCGGAAATTTGCTAATTTCAAAATCATAAACACCATTCACAGTCAAGTTGGCTGCCAAATGGCCTGCCATTGTTATTGAATCTATTTTAAAATATTGGTCTAGTTCGTGCAGTTCCAATGCTGAATTAATGGTGCCAGAAATGAACGGTTTTTGCACACCAACTACCGTCACCGTGGCGGTTACAAAATTGCTGTCAAGTTTTGCGTGAAATTTATTGATTTTGAAAATGGGTTCGGTCGTTGAATCTAGTTTTTCATACTTTAGATCCATCGCAATTTCTGAGATTGGCTGAGGGAGATGATTGTATTGAAATTCACCATCATTCAGCGTAAAGTGAGCAAAATACGATGGTGAAAGGCTTTTTTTTGCGTTATAATAGCCTTTAATTTCTGCTTCTAACGAAAAATGACCTTTTGCTTTAAATTTATCGTAGTCTTTTTTGTAAATACCTGGTATCAAACTTATGGCATTTTTTAGCTCAGAATTTTTGGTTTGGAATTTTATGTCCAAGCACAATGTGTCGCTCAATTGCTTCACAAATCCTGCAAATCCAAATTGGAAATAGTCTATTTGAATATTGTGGTTATTAAACGCAATTGATTTTTCTTCATTATTAAAGTCCAGCACCAAATCTGCCCTGATATTGTTTTTATACAAGTAGGTAATATTTTTGTATTTGAGTACAAAATCATCAGTGTCGAATACTATTTTTAGATTTTTGGCTTTGTTTGATATGTCTATTTCACCGTTTAAATTTAGATTCTCTGAAATTATAGTCGTTTTTTCTAGCTGATCTCGATAGTAAATGATACCATTATTAATTGATATTTCGTTTATTTTGAAGTTAAATTTAGATGTATCAGCTTTGGCTTTAGTCGTTTCACCTTCAAATAGATAGCTAAAGTTGTCAGTATTGTTTTTGAATTTGGTTATTTTTATAATGGGCAAATAAAAGCTCACTTTTCTAACTACATATTTATGGTCAAAAATCCAATCATGTAGGCTGATTGAAAACGATATTTGATTTGCGGTGAACAAAGTGTCGGATTTTTTCAAAATTGAATCTTGCACTAGTACCGAATCTAGCACTATATTTAGGTAGGGAAGGTCGTTGTACGGGCTTATTTTAATTTTTGAAAAAGTAGCTCTGCCGTGAAGTGATTCATTGATAATGTTCTTTATTTCAAGTTTAATGATGTTGTCAAAAAAATAGGGGAGTGAACTATATCCCAAAATTCCACCTAAAATCAGACAAATAAATACAATAAACCCAATGTTACCTTTAGTAGACTTCAATTTTTTCAATTTTTCGTCAAAAATAGAAAAGCATTGCGAAGTTTTGATACGTTTTCGGAAATATAATCCAGTTACACACAATCAAGTAAAAATCTGAAGACAAAATGTTGAATTCAGTCAAAATAGGAATAGATCAATTGGTTAAGAATCAAGATCTAATTTTAGTAGCAAAGTTTAAATCGGCAGATTTTTAGCATAATATTTGCATATTTTGTCTACAATAACGTACTTGAACGTATTATTATTCTATAAATACTTACAAACGGTACACCTATGTCATTTTTTGATTTATTTGCAACACCCGAAAAAAAGAAAGGAAAATCGCACCTCCGAAATTTGCTCTCAATGGCAATGGCAGATGGAAAAATTGACAACTCCGAATTTGAATTTTTGACCAAAATTGCCCATAAATACAATGTATCTGCCAGTGAATTAGACCAAATTAAGACAGAAGTATCTAAAAAAGGAGGGTTTGCTGTAGAAAAAGACGGTTCTTCTTTCGAGCAGATATTTGATTTGATAAAAATGATGATGATCGACAACAACATCAATCCAAATGAGCTCAAAATGTGCAAAATCTTTGCAAAAAAAATCGGCTTCGCTAGCGATAAAGTAGATGAATTGATCGAGTCGGTGGTTCAAAATATTTCGATTGGGCATTCGTTTGAAGAAACAAAATTAAGGATTTCTTATTTGATAAAAGACTAATTACTAGATAGTTATGTTCATATTATCTCAAGAAAACATATCGATATTAATACGAAAATGAAAAAGTTAGTAGTGCTATCAGGGGCTGGCGTAAGTGCCGAAAGTGGCATCAAAACTTTTAGAGACAGTGGCGGCCTGTGGGAAGGCTTTGATATTATGGAAGTGGCTACACCTGAAGGCTGGGTAAAAAATCCAGCTTTGGTGCTCGATTTTTATAATCAAAGACGCAAACAATCAGATGAAGTAGCTCCAAATGCGGCTCATTTGGCACTTGCAACGCTTGAATCTCAATACGATGTCACTATCGTCACTCAAAATGTCGATAATTTGCACGAAAAGGCAGGTTCTACAAAAGTATTGCACCTTCATGGAGAGCTTTTCAAATCAAGAAGCACAAAAGACGAACATATAGTTTATGATATCACTGGTTGGGAGCTGAAAATGGGCGATTTATGCGAATTGGGTTCTCAACTTCGCCCACATATTGTTTGGTTTGGCGAGCAAGTACCTATGATGGATGAAGCCGCTAAAATCGTAAAAAAAGCAGATATTTTTATCTTAGTTGGCACATCTCTTGTCGTGTATCCTGCAGCTAGTTTGGTTGATTTTGTGCCTAGAAACTGCCAATTGTACGTAATCGATCCTAATTTACCTTTTGTTTCTCCACGTCCAAATTTGCATCTAATCGAGAAATCGGCCACTGAAGGCATGGCGCAAGTACTCAAAATTTTGTGCTAAGTCTTAGTTGAGAGGCTGCATTTTCACACCCCAGAATACCATTATCGATGCACAATACACGATTATCTTGTTAATTTTCTAGCATTATTTTGCACATTGTTATAGTTTTGAATCCGATGTCATCAATTTAATGCTCCACCTCTGTTGCCTATTGGCAACACAAACTGTTACGCGTTTTAGCTAGCTACTTAAGTTGATAATATTGGTTTTCTTGTCTTTATTTTGTCACTATCTACCATCCATTTTGTGTCTATTCAAAAGCTAACCATAGTTGAAAATCAGTCTTTAAAACATTTCAATACTTTTGGAATAGATGTAAAAGCGCGATTTTTTTGCGAGATTACCACCTATGAGCAACTCAGCGAGCTTTTTTGCAATGAAATTTATATTTTTGTTGAAAATAAACTTCTTCTAGGTAGCGGCAGCAATATACTTTTTACCAAAGATTTTGATGGGCTAGTGATCAAAATGGCCATTAAGGGCATCAGAGTTTACAAACATAAAGCGAATCAGGTATTTGTAAGTGTAGGTGCGGGCGAACTTTGGCACGACTTTGTTGAATTTTGTATAGAAAATGACCTTGGTGGCGTTGAGAATCTATCGCTAATACCCGGTACGGTCGGTGCAGCACCTATTCAAAATATTGGTGCTTATGGCGTTGAACTCAAAGATGTGCTTGCTGGCGTGGAAACAGTCCTTGTGAAAAATGGGAATAGAAGAATGATTAACAAATCTCTGATGAAATTGGGCTACAGAGACAGCATTTTTAAGCAATATTCTAAACACAAATACATTATTACGGCCGTTCATTTCAAGCTTAACAAGGTGGCGAGCTACAAAGTTTCTTATGGAGCGATCCAAGATATTTTGGATAAAAATGGAGTTAAAGAGCTCTCAATCAAAGCAATAAGCGATGCTGTCGTTGAAATTCGTAAAAGTAAATTGCCCGACCCGAGGCAGATTGGCAATGCAGGTAGCTTTTTCAAAAACCCCATCGTTACCATCGACCTGCTCAACCAATTGAAAATTTCTCATCCAAATATCCCCAATTACCCAATCGATGAATATTCGACAAAACTTGCCGCAGGTTGGTTAATTGAGCAATGTGGCTGGAAAGGCAAAAGAGTTGGCAATACTGGTGTTCATGCAAACCAGGCCTTGGTTTTGGTGAATTATGGTGGTGCAGATGGTAATGAAATCTGGAATTTAGCCCTAGACATTATTAATTCGGTTAATATCAAATTCGGCATCAAACTCACGCCAGAGGTAAATGTGATTTGATTTTAATTCAATAGTAATGAATAACATCCACTGTAACTACCTTTTAATGAGTTAGTTATGCATCATGCAACCTTGCTGAATAATAGGTGGTTTAAATTATTTCAATTATTTTGTTATAATAGTTTGGAGATTAGCAATGAGTTATTACCTTTGCACTCCCTTTAGCAAACGAGCTAAAAAATGGGAGAAAAAGAATGATAAATATCTGACTATTAATGCTTGACAAACGCTGTAAAGACAGTTTTTCAATCCATTGAATTCTGGTATTAGACTTTCAATTTCACAGTTTTCTTGAGATTAATGTGCGATCGGTTTTACATTATGCATTACCAATTAATCATTTTAAATCAGGAAAAAAAGTTCTTTGAATGAATGGGAATATAGAGTAAGCTTGAATTTTTGTGGTAGTTTACTACCATAAATAATAAGTATTAAAAAGAGAGCGGGACAGACATTGAAATTGGTTAGGTATAATCAATTCCATTTAGAAAGCAGTAATGTTAGTATAGATGAAAAATACACTTACAATGGAGAGTTTGATCCTGGCTCAGGATGAACGCTAGCGGCAG
>JBJXGB010000272.1:0-3702 GCA_046152935.1 Cytophagales bacterium | reverse complement strand
GTGGCGATGAGTTTATTATGAAGCATTGGAAGTAAATTTCTTTGAATGCGACAAAGGTATAAAAATGGAAAGTTGGGTTATCAACAAAAGTGGAAATTGTAGTTGACCAATAAGAGCTGCAGGTTTGTACATTATAGGTGAAACATGCACCGAATCTGCTGCCATTTGTTAATTTTGCTTAGAAAATTCTCCAGAAATGAAAAAAAGTGAAATTGATCCAATGCCTCAGTTTTTCGACAGATATATTAATCTCGTTAATGAGGATGATTTGATCGAAGCATTGTCGAATTCGCTGCATGCCATCGAAACGTTAGAGATGGCAAAGCTTCAAAAAATTGGCGATAAAGCATACCAGCCGGGTAAGTGGAGTATAAAAGACATTTTTCAGCACATGATTGACAATGAAAGGGTACAAACTTATCGGGCCATGCGGTTTGCTAGAAATGATAAAACCATATTGCCTGGCTACGATGAAGAGCTTTTTGGCAAAAACTCATTTGCCAACGAACGTAGTTTGGAAAGTATCGTCAATGAATTTACGCAAATTAGAAAATCGAGTATTTTACTTTTTCACAGTTTTGACCGATCAGTATTTCAAAATTCAGGTATCTGTTTCAACATCGAAATTTCGGTAACTGCACTGGGCTTTCAAATCATTGGACATCAAATTCACCACCTGAATGTAATAAAAGATCAATATTTTCCATTAATTAATGAAAATTAGAAAAGTAATTCAAACCGATCTCGATCAAATTGCAAACCTATTGGATCAATACCGCATTTTTTATCAAGAAGCAGCCGACATAGCAAAGGCTCGCCAATTTTTAGCTAGATAAGAATTAATTCATAATAAAAATCTCTTTTTCTCCTTCAGCTACCACAAAGCGTTATTTTTTATTTAGTATGCTCTCAAAAAAGCCCTCCCATTCATTTACTGCTTCTTTATCTTCAAATATGAGTGATTTGTGTTTCTTTATTTTGTCAGCGAGATTATTCCTTTCTTCAATATTTTTCGAATAAAATAATACTTTTTCCACATATTCATCTAATGTTTGAGCTATTCCATCTGAAATACCCATCTGCAAATATGTTGCCGTTGCAAAACGGGCACTATGTTTATTTCCTGCCAAAGTAATGGTGGGCAAACTTGCTTCCATCGCATCATACACAGTGTTGGCTCCGCCCCCATAATGCAAAGTATCTAGGGCTAATGTGCAATGTGTTAATGTATTCAAATAAAGTTCTTCGGGCATTCTTTCTAAAAATACGACACGTTGCATCAATTCATTTCCTATATTTTTTAAAAGTCTATCTTGCAATTTATTACTTATCGATTTGTGTGTGTCATTGATAAAAAAAACATACGCTTCTTTATCTGCAATCAATATTTTTTGCACCAATTCATCAAAATCGGGGTGTACTTTACGCAAATTCTGCTGACAAATGTAGCGATGGTCGGGATGGGCGATCGCCAAAAACAAAGGTGCTTCTGTTTTGTGCTTTGGAACAGGAGGTGGATAATAATAGACAGGCATTTTTTCAAATAGCACTAGTTTTTCTGTGTAATCATTTACAGAATCGTATGTTTCTAGGTTTTTATTAGAAATAAAGTAATCCACAGTTTTTAGTCCGGAGGTAATGGGCCATCCCCAACTAGTAATTTGTACTTTTGCAGGCTTGCTAAGTGCCAAAAAGTAGTTTGTTGCATCTGTTCCTATCTCCCAATAATATAAAATATCAAAATTTGCATCGGCCACAATAGAAACTGCATCTGCGATCAAATCTGGCAATGCTAAGATTTCAATGCCACTTTCTTCCGCAACAGTTCTAAATATTTCTGGTCCATTAGGCAAACTGCACACAAGTACAATTGCAAACTTTTGCTTGTCAATCTGCTGCAAAAGCCCTTTCATACACTTAAGAAATACGCCTTCGTGCCCTTTGGTTACCACAAATCCTATAGCGGGTTTAGATTTGGTTTTATCTTGATTTATTTTTACACTTGAAAAACTTGCAAAAAGCGATGCAAATTTTTCTTTTAATTCCCTATTTTCTCTTCCTTGATAAATTAATTCGCTAGAAGGGTAAATACTGTTTTTGTGTAATTCCGAAAACGTAAACCCAGCAGCATTCTTTTTCCATCGCTCTATATTTGAATACAAATTGCTTCTATATTCGTCTATACTTTTATTACTAATTGCTATAATTGGTGCTTTATTTTGTTGATACATTTCTAAATATACCGTACTATTTTCAATTGCGATAAGTTGGCTCAAAAACTGATTAGCTTCTTTCTCTTTACCTTGCTTTTCATACAATTGCACGATATTTTTAAGCGCTTCTTTACATTTTGGGTCTATAGCGATAGCAGCTAAATAATGTTTTTCAGCTTCTTCAAACCTATCCCATTCCAGCAAAGCAATTCCTAAATTGTTGTGGCACAAAGGATGTTGGTAGTTTATACTCAGACAGTTTTCAAAATAAGTAATAGCTGTTTTATATTTGCCAAACATGAGCATGATGTTACCCAAGTTATTAAGGGCATTCGCATGACCCGAGTTGATGGCAATTGCGTTTTCGTAAGCATCTATGGCTTTTGGAAAATCTGAAATGTGACGGTATGCCAATCCGAGTTTAAACCACGCATCATCATTTTTAGGACTTATTTCTATCAATTTTTTAAGTAGCGGAATCGCTAATTCAGATTGATTATTGTTGTGATAGGCAAATGCCGTATTGACCAGAATTTGTGGATGGTTTTTTTCTATTGCCAATGCTTTTTCCAAATACACAATTCCTTTGTCGAACGCTTTTTGCGAACACAATGCCACACCAAGCAAATGCAAAACCTCTACTTGCTGTGGCGCTATTTTCAAAGCCTCTTTATAGGTATTTATAGCCAATGCCAAATTCCCTTTTTGGTGGTTACTTTGGGCATATTGCACTAGTTGATTGATTACGTTTTGATTCGAATTCACCGTGTTATGTGTTTTGAACGACTTGCTCGTTTTGATTTGATGGCTCTTCGCTCGACCAGAAAGCATCGGTATTGGTTACCAAACCCCTGCGATGTTCATCACGAAGTGTGTTTAAAATGGCTGGTCTGCGTACACCTTCTAAAAATTGTATGTCATAAATTTCTTCTACACTATTTTCGTATTTGATGAACCCAATTTGGTTTCCAGTAAGCAAATGAATAGCAACTACGCCACAAAAAATCGATTCTCTCGCTATGGGCAAATCTCTAAATGTGCTCGCATTTTGGCGGAGTTTTGACAAGCCCACAAACAACACATCGCCACGAAGGCACATGCCTCTGAGAAATCCTTGCAATTTGCAAACGGTATCATAAGTACCTTTATTCACATCTATTTTGATTACTTGCCCAGTTGCAGAGCAAAGTGCATACAAATTGCCTCCAAATAATCTGGGTGAATGTGGCATAGGAAGTCCTTTTACTACAATTTCGTTTGTATCAACATCGATTAAAACGCCACCAAATTGAATATTTTCTCTCCATGCTTTAGCACTATTGGTTGTGCCTAAGGCAGTTACATATTTTGGTTTTCCATCTTTCATAGCCATTCCATTGAGATGGCAACGGTCGTCTGGTGTTTGGTCAGTTATAAATTTGGGTATCCATTTGCACTCAAAACTATAGTCGTCATTAATCAAGCTTAGATTTGAAAAACGGGTATTTAC
>JBJXGB010000266.1:0-13292 GCA_046152935.1 Cytophagales bacterium | reverse complement strand
GTAATTTTTGCGATCATTTTGCTTTCAATCTTACCTCCACTATATGAAGTAGCAAAAGCCAAGTTTCAAAAGAAAAGTTGATTTTTTAGATCAGAGATTGCCGTTGGATCAATGTCGATCTCTAATTTGTTTTTCCTTTGCCCAATCCCTTTTGATAGGCCTCTAGCACTCTTTTTCTTGCAAACTCATGGTTTACAATTGGTTTCGGATACCTAAAGGGATCAGCTACTTCAGGTATCCATTTCTTGATATAAATCCAGTTTTTATCAAATTTTTCCGTCTGTAATGTTGGATTGAATACCCGAAAATAGGGTGCGGCATCACAACCAGAACCAGATGCCCATTGCCAACCACCATTATTGGCCGACAAATCGAAATCCAACAATTTTTTGGCAAAGTAGGCCTCGCCCCATCGCCAGTCTATCAATAAGTGTTTGGTAAGAAAGCTTGCTACGATCATTCGCACTCGATTGTGCATGAATCCCGTTGAGTTTAATTCCCTCATTCCTGCATCTACAATAGGATATCCGGTTTTGCCATCGCACCAAGCTTGGAAATCTGCCTCGTTGTTTAGCCATTCAATATTGTTGTACTCTGGTCTAAAGGCACTTTCAGCAGCATGGGGAAAATGCCATAGGATCATCATGTAAAAGTCTCGCCAAATAAGTTCGTTGAGCCAAGTTTCGTTTAATTTATATGCTTTTTGAGCCAAGTTTCGGATACTTACTGTACCAAATCGAAGATGTACGCTCAATCTTGAAGTGCCTTCGATGGCTGGGAAATTTCGCTGCTCTGTGTAATTTGTTATTAGGTTGTCTTTCACTTCGGCAGATGGAAAAGTAGCTCCACTGTGTTGAAATCCCATATTTTCCAAACTTGGAACTTCAAAAGGATTTATTTGCAGGAAGTTTGAAAAGTACTTTTCAGTGGGGTAGCTCTTCAAATAGAAGGGTTTGATGGTTGATTTCCACTTGCGGCTGTATGGAGTAAAAATAGTGTATGGCTTTCCGTCATCTTTCAACACTTCTTTGTATTCAAAGATACATTGGTCTTTAAAAGTGTTGAGTTTTATGTTTTTCACAGCTAAAAAATCGAAAATTGATCTGTCGCGTTTTCTTGCGTAGGGTTCATAGTCGTGATTTGTAAATGCTTCTTTTATATCAAACTCTGTCATCAATTCTGCCCATATCTGGGCTGGATTTCCATACTTAACCAACAGACTGCTTCCAATTTTGGCTAATTCAGCTTGTATACTTTGCAGTGCCAAATAGATAAATGTTACTCTTCTATCAGATCTGTCTTCCAGTTTATCAAGTATTGCTGTATCGAAAATAAATAAGGGCAAGACTTTATAGTTGCTTTTTAGAGCGTGAAATAATGCAGCGTTATCGTCTAATCGCAAATCTCTGCGAAACCAAAAAATAGAAATGGGAGTTTTGGATGCCATCGTTGGTGGAAGAAAATTATATCTTAAAAATAGGTATCAAAGTAAGTGCTGGTGGAGAATCACTTAACAAAAATTGATTTTAAATGTTTCGGATGCTAAACGAATGCGTCTGTGGAATTCGCACGCATTATTTCACTTTTTGGACCTAATTTTCCAAATTATTTTTCCGATCTCAAATAATAATTTACTTTTCGACAAACTACCATTACTTTTGCAACCTTGGTTTTTGATAAATGCAGATTAGTATTTTCTTAAGCACGAAAAATTAACAAATTAGGTGCGGTGGCACATCAAATCAATGATTATCAAAACAAAAAAATACCAGTTAGGCACACAACAATATATTAAAATTTCACTTATTCAATTGCTTATAAATCAGTGGTATTACATTGCTGGTGGCACTTTATTGCTTTCTGGACTGCTTTATTTTTCTTGGTGGTGGGCTTTTTTGGTTTTTTTAGCTCCAGTTTTATATGTGGCTTTCTGGTATGTTCAATTTTATGGGGTCACCATTATGCCAGATAGCAAAATGCTATTCGATAAATACTTTTATGAAATTGATAGTCGACAAATATTAGTAAAACTGAATCAGAAACAAGGAATGCAAATTGGTTGGGACAAAATTACCTCTGCCAAAAAAACAAAAGAGGCATTTGTATTGATGCTTTCAAAAGCACAATTTTTTTATCTGCCTTATAAAATATTCAATACTGACACTGAAACGAAGTTTTTGGAAAGTATTTTGAAAAGGAAAGAATTATTGAAATAATGAAAGCGATCTTCATGGCAAAGATAGTTGTCATGAAGATCACTGGATTTTATTTTTTTGCCATTCCACTCATATATAAAGCATTTTTGACCAGCTTCACAAATTCGGCTCTGTATCCTTCGTTGTCTTTGCCTTTCGAGGCATTCGCTAAGGCTACAATATCTTCAAAGTTAGCATTGCCCTTAAATTTTGAATCTCTCAAGACCATTCCAAACTCAGCAACAGCGGCTGAAAAGCGAAAATTGTCAGAGGTGTTTTCTATGGCAATATTTTTATCTTTCACGTTTTGAACTATCAATTTACTAATAGTTTCTTTTGGATTTTTGTATCTGAATTTAAGAGTCATTATTTCATTTGTGGTCACCGTTTTGCTTTGTGTTGGTTTTGAATAGCGAAGCTCATCGACAGAATCTGTGTTTTCATCACTTCCAGCAGGTATTATTTCGTATAGAGCTGTTACGGTATGGCCTGCACCCAATTCACCAGCATCCTTTTTATCATTGTTAAAATCTTCTTTTTTTAACATTCTATTTTCATAACCTACTAATCTATAGGCTTTTACCTTTGATGGATTGAATTCAATTTGCAATTTTACATCTTTGGCAATGGTGTACAATGTGCCATCTAATTGTGTTACAAGCACTTTTCGCGCTTCTTCAATATTATCAATATAAAAGTAGTTTCCATTGCCATTATCTGCGATGCTTTCCATTTTTGAATCTTTGTAATTGCCCATTCCAAAGCCAAGAGAAGTAAGAAATATGCCATCGTCTCTGCGTTCTTCGATCAATCTTGTCATCTCGCCATCAGACGAAGCACCAATATTAAAATCGCCATCTGTAGCAATTATTACTCTGTTCAAGCCATTTTCCATAAAGTTTTCTTTAGCAATTTTATAGGCTAGTTTTATGCCTTCACCACCTGCAGTAGAGCCTCCAGCTTCCAAATGATCGAGTGCACCCACGATGGCAGATTTGTCGTTGCCCGAAGTTGATGGCAGTACACAACCAGCAGCACCGGCATATACCACAATGGCAACACGATCTTGCTGACGTAATTTGCTAGTAAGCATCGTAAATGATTTTTTTAACAATGGCAATTTGTTTGCATCGCTCATCGAGCCAGAAACGTCTATCAAAAACACCAAATTCATGGGTGCAATTTGCTCAAAAGGAATTTTTTTACCTTGTAAACCAATGTGTACCAAACTGTGTTTTGTATTCCAAGGGCAAGTTGAGATTTCGGTATGAAATGAAAATGGATGTTCACCCTTGGGTTGGGTATAATCGTAATCGAAGTAGTTGATAAACTCCTCAATTCTTACGGCATCGGCTGGAGGTAGACTTCCATTTTGTAAATACCTGCGAGAATTGGAGTAGCTGGCCGCATCCACATCTATCGAAAAAGTGGAAAGCGGATTTTCTTTGGCTGCCAAGAAATCATTTTCCCGAATCAAATTGTACGATTCAGTATTATGCTCTTGAGCTGGCTGGTATTGCTCAACTTGCTCACCCACAGCCAGCTCGTAGCTATAATCCGCGTTGGCAGAATTTACGGAATAAGCAGCTTTTTTGCACCTATTTATGCCGCCAGTTGGATAAGCTTTAGTTTCAGGAGCAGCAAGTTGGTCAATTTCGGTTTCTTGCTGTTGTGTAAAGTCATCTTTTGCTTTTATCAAGACCTTTTCCATTTTTTCAACTTTTATGGGTTTGATGGATGGCCTATTTTCATTTTGAACAATCAATGCCGAATCTATCGAGGGTTTGTAATTGGATTGGAAAGATGTTTTTTGGCAAGAAAAGGTAGTGATTAACAATACGAAAGCGGACAGAACTACTAGTTTATTTTTCATGGTTTTAAATGTTTGAGTGAACTTATTTTTTTGAATTCACTACCATGATGCGAGCCCATTTATTATTCCATAAAATATTTATTATTTTTTTGTTTACTTGTAGGCTAATACCATTTTGTTTGGATCGAGCCCATTTCTCAAATCATATTTTTTTATTGCTTTTTATCGGAATGGCAATATTTGAAAAGTGGAAACGCAATGCGGCTTTTACTGACGGTGAACTGTTAAAAAAATATGCTCAAACCTCTGAAAATCAATATTTTAGTGAGCTATTTAAGCGATATACCCATTTAGTATATGGGGTTTGCATGAAGTATTTAAAAGATTCTGATAAAAGCAAAGATGCGGTAATGGTGCTTTTTGAAAAGCTTTTAGAAGAATTAAAGACTCGCGAAATCGATAATTTTAGCCATTGGATACATATTGTAGCAAAGAACCATTGTTTGATGCAACTCAGAAAAAATTCTATCGAAACCTCGTTTCCCGAAAATTTTGAAGCTCAATTTATGGAAAATGAGTTTGAATTGCATCCAATTGTTGATACCAAACAAAATGTAGAATTGCTGGAAAAATCAATAGGAAATCTGGCCCTGGAGCAGCGAAATTGTATCGAATTGTTTTATTTGCAAGAAAAAACCTACCAAGAAGTAGCACAATCTACCGGTTACTCACTCAATCAGGTAAAAAGCTATATCCAAAATGGAAAAAGAAATTTATATCTTTATATGACAAGAAAAAATGCCGACTAAACCTTCTCAAATATGGCAAAATAGTACCAAAAGCTTTCCGAGTAAGGAAGAGATATATTTGTATGTTGACGGTAAGATGGATCGGGAGCAAACTTTAGCATTTGAAAATCGAATGGCAGATTCGCCTTTGTTATCAGATGCAATCGAAGGTCTGTTGGTTGAAAAATCTAATAATGAGGCAGTTATAAGCAAGATTAATTTACAAATCGAGCAAAAATCCTCTAAAAAAGCAAAAATAGTTCCGTTTTTCAATCGCATAAATCTTTCCATTGCGGCTTCAATTTTGCTTTTCTTCACGTGCGGAATGCTATTTTTCATTTTCCGAAAATTTGATAATAAGGCTGAAATTGCAAGTTCCGCTGCTGAAATGATAGCAGATTCTACAAATGCCCAAGTTGAATCTGCAACTAACCACAAAATTGAGCAAAATTTGGCTTTTGTGCCCGCTCCTACCCAAGCTTTGAAACCAACTTTGGGTAAAGACCACAAATCCGCAGCAATTGAAGCCGAAGCAGATATTAGCTCCGAAATTAAAAGCAACAGCGAGGGCAACAAACCTTCCGAATCAGAGGCTATTGAGGTGCAAACGCCTTCGCTCTCTCCTTTGGCTGGGAAAGCGAATTCGACAGATTTACTACCAGATATGACCAATATTGATGCAGATTCTGCCCAAAATCAAGCCATTGCCACTGAAATGTTGGCTTTTTCAAATACTCATGAATTAGAAGAAAAAAAGGATTTTGAATTGGAGGCGAAAAAAGATGTGCCAAACGCTCCTGCCCGAGCAAAAGAATCTGCCCTCAAAAAAGCTTCAAAGTCTGAAGAAAATGCCGCTTTGAAAAATGCAAATCGAGAAAATAATAAGCCATTTCCATCAATTTCTCAAGCAAAACGACTGATTGAACAACAGAAATTTCAAGAAGCAATCAACGAGCTCAATAGTGTGATTTCTCAAGATGTAGCAGAAAAAGAAGATGCACTTTGGTTGAAAGTTGTTTGTTTGCTAAAATTAAACAATGATTCAGCGGCCTTTCAAATTCTCAATCAATTGAGCAGAAGCAGCGGTATTTATGCTTCAAAAGCATCAAAAATATTGGCAAATTTAAAGTGAAACGATGTGTAGTTTAAATTTTTAGAATTTCAGTTTCGGTGTTAGAAAGCCTTTTGAAGTCAAAAAACGATACTTTCTCTCCCAAATCCCCAAATATCTGTTTCGATCGCTCAGGTCGGGCGTCTGTTACAAATATCTGCCCAAAACTATTTGACGACACCAATTCAATCAATTTTTTCATTCTCGCATCATCTAATTTATCAAAAATATCGTCTAGCAATAAAATAGGAATTTTGGATGTTGAGGTTTTTATGCTATCAAATTGAGCCAGTTTTAACGCGATCGCAAACGATTTCTTCTGCCCTTGCGATGCCGTTTTTTTTACATTTTGGTTATTAATTTTAAATTCATAGTCCTCAGTATGAATGCCCAAAGTGGTGCGTTGGTATGCCAAATCCTTGTCAATCGCATGCTTAAATTTCAATTCAAAACCCTCTTCCAACACATCAGATTTGTATTCAATGCTTGGCTTCTCAATTTGTGAAGAAATAAAAAAGTATTTTGAAACAAAAATGGGTGCAAAATCCGAAATAAAAACCTCTCTTTTATTAGCAATATATTGGTTTAGCGGAATAATTTTATCATCATACACGTTTATAAGTTCAATTTTAGGCCGATCTTGCTTTAAAGTTGCGTTGCGTTGCTTTACTAAATGATTGTAAATGAGCATATTACGTAAATAATCGCGATCCATTTGGCACAGTATGCCATCGAAAAATTTCCTTCTTACTTCACTGCCATCTCTTATTAAATCGGTGTCGTCTGGCGCGATCATTACCAGCGGCAACTTTCCAATATGTTCACTTAGTTTATCGTAAGATACGGTATCGCACTTAAATAATTTCTTTGTATCCGAACTAAAGGCACATTCTACTAAAATTGATTCATTCATTTTTCCGTCATCTACAAATAGGCCTTCGATTCTAAAAAACCCATCGTCAAATGCTACACATTGACCGTCTGAAACACCCAAACTACTTTTTGTAAGACATAAAAAATGTATAGCATCTAAAAAATTAGTTTTTCCTATGCCATTTTCACCAACCAAACAATTGATCGAAAAATTGAGGTTGAGCTTTGTTTTGCCAATATTCTTAAAATTTTCTATGCCAATAGTCGACAAATACATCGTTGTGCTTTTGATTTGAATCCTCAAAAATCAAAAAAAATAACGTCTCGTTTTACAGATGGTTTATTTTTACTTAATATTGTAATTCTAAATCAGATTACAACGTCTTCATGGCAACGCTCGAGAAAGAAACGGTTAAAGCTAATGGCAACGGAAAAGTTGCGAAAAGTAGTGATACACTTTTTAGCAAAGACACCTACTTATGGTGGTACGAAAGTATGCAATACATGAGGAAATTTGAAGAAAAAGCGGGTCAGTTGTATGGTCAACAAAAAATCAAAGGCTTTTGTCATCTTTATATAGGTCAGGAAGCTTGTGCTTCAGGAGCCATTTCTGCACTTAAAAAAGGCGATAAATACATTACATCGTATCGCGACCATGCCATTCCTTTGGCTTTAGGCACTGAAGGGAAGAAAATAATGGCAGAATTATTTGCCAAGGAGACAGGGATTTCAAAAGGAAAAGGTGGTTCAATGCACATTTTCGACAAAGAAGTTGGCTTTATGGGCGGGCATGGCATTGTTGGTGGGCAAATTCCGCTGGGTGCTGGCATAGCCTTTGCAGAACAATATAATGGTACTGGAAACGTTTGTATTTGTTACATGGGCGATGGTGCCGTGAGGCAAGGCTCTTTTCACGAAACATTAAATATGGCAATGTTGTGGAAATTGCCCGTTATTTTTGTAATTGAAAATAATGGCTATGCAATGGGAACTTCTGTACAACGTACCTCTAATGTAAGAGATCTTTACACACTTGGTGACGCCTACGATATACCTTCAGAGCCTGTGGATGGCATGAAATGCGAAGATGTGCATATTGCTGTTGAAAAAGCGGCAGCCAGAGCACGAGCCGGTGAAGGGCCTACTTTGCTCGAATTCCGAACGTACAGATACAGAGGCCATTCTATGTCAGATCCTGCCAAATATCGATCTAAAGACGAAGTGGAGCACTACAAAGGCTTAGACCCGATTGAATCTGTGAAAGCAGTAATTTTGGATAAGAAATACGCTACCAGTGAAGAATTGCAAGGAATAGATGAAAAATTGAAAATGCAAGTGCAAGAATGTGTAGATTTTGCCGAAAATTCAAATTTTCCAGACCCAAGCGAAGCCTATAAAGATGTATATGTGCAAACGGATTATCCCTATTTAGTAGAATAGAAAAAAGATTATAAGCGAGAAAACAAATATTTTTATCAAATCAATACATTAAAGTGGCTAAGAAGGAAAATAAAATTGAGGAACTTTTAGAAAGACCAGAAAATCTGATTGAAGATATACAAAACGGAAAATGGGAAATTTGGTACGAACAATATAAAAATATCATTACTTATGTAGGAGGGGGCATATTGGGTGTAGTTTTATTGATAGTTGGGTGGAAATATTATACCACTTCACAAAACGAAGAAGGTCAAGCCGCTATGTTTCAAGCTGTTTATTACTTCGAGTCAGATTCTTTAAGTAAAGCATTGAATGGCGATGGAAACAATTTGGGTTTTGTAGATATTGCTGCCGATTTTCAATTTACAAAAGCTGGAAACTTAGCCAATTTTTATGCTGGTGCAGCTTTGTTGAAACAAGGCAAATTTGAAGAATCGATCGATTATTTAAAAAGCTTTAGTTCTAGCGATATTTTAGTGCAAGCAAGAGCATACAGTCTGATCGGTGATGCGTATATGGAACAAGACGATTTTGACAATGCTGCTTCTTACTACAAAAAAGCAGCAGATTGGAAATCAACAAAGGAGTTTACACCAGATTATCTCATGAAATTAGGCTTGGCTTATGAGTTGAATAAAGATTTCAGTGCGGCCTCAAAAGCATATCAACGAATAATTGATGAGTTTCCAAACAGCCAGAAGCTCAATGAAGCCAAAAAATACAAAGGGATGAATGACGCGATGGCCGAATCGAATTGAACAAAAACATTAAAATTTGAAATCTAAAAATCTTCTTCTTTTATTTTTTACTGTATCAATGTTGCTGGGTTTCAGTTCGTGTACTACTACTGCATCCTACAAACAGCGCCCCACCAGTATTTCGTACAAGAAATACAAATCGATTCAATCTCGAAGATATGTAAAAAGAGAAGTAGCTGTGGTGCCAAAACAGTTTCGAACACCTACTAAGTTGGCTTTGCTATTTATGTCGCCTACGAAAGTGTACTACGTGAACAATAACAAAATAAACAGAAATATCAATAAAAAGGCAGTGGCTGTGAGGCGAAAAAACCAAAATAACTACCAAGATTATCGAGAATCGACAGATTTGGCAAGAGGTGGCACTGACAGAAGCAATTTTTCAATCTACGACAAATAAACGAGTTTTTAAGTGCAAATTCATTTGAAATATCCTTACAAGTTATCTGTATACTTTTTGGCTTGTATTATTTTTACCGCTTGCCAGACAAATGAATTCCTCTCCGTAAATCCGCCTTTGTCGGTTGGTTCGAACTCGCTGGTATCTACGGAAGCCAGTTTTGTAAAATTCGACACTACTTACAGCGATACTTCTGACACAAAAAACACCAAGAATATTGTGTATAAAGCGCTAACTGTCACCACTTTAGGTGGTGTTGGCACGGTAATAGGCAACAATTTGCAAACAGATGTGACTCTGCTTATTATCAGGCAAAGTGTTACTGGCATTGTCTTTTCTACCGTTGGTGTAAGTACCGTTGTTGGCACTACCATCACTGGCTTCAAAACCGAAATCGTTGCTCGTCTTTTTTCTTTAGTTACCACATTGCCAGGCATTTTGCCCAAAACAGATGCATCGCATATCAATTTGATTACTTTTAATGGCATTTCGCCCTCGGCTACAGAAGTTGTTTATAGAGATGGCACTCAAAATGCCACCTCCATTGGTGTTCTTTCTGGCAATGCCTTTACCGAAGTGCCGCCCGATTTTTTGAAGTTATTGACTCAAGACAACAAGCCTCTTTCGGCCACCACCCAATCTGATGTGCGTAAAGGTTGGCAAATTATACAGGTCACGAATGTAAGCAGGCTAGGCGGCACTTCTGATGTTACCAATGCGATTACCCTTGAAATAATAAAAGCTACCTCTGGCGTACTCACTTATTTTCCAGATGGTTACTATACTTTTGTGAGTGCAATCGACCCAATCAACAATCAATTTGGATGGTACCGAATATCGATGGCGGGCAATACTCCACTAGGCATTGTTTATGATCCAGAAAAAACTGGGGCAAATTTTACGGATGCTCCGCGAAAAAATTCGCAACCTGTGGCAGGAAATTATTCAGGGTATGGAATTTGGGGTATTTCAAATACAGCATTTTACCCTATTTTTAGGTTAGATCGCGACAATCAAGCGATTTTGACTACGAAGTCGATTGAATATTGATCGACTTTTTTAGGCGTTACTAATTTCTGTTGCAGTGTACTGCAACTTTAGCCAACAAAAAATTTCACGAAATATTTTAGCTTTTTTTGGTTTCCAAAACAAAATTCGGAAAGAACTGTGGCAAAATCACCCTACCGCTGTGTACCTTTTTTCATTTGTCGGCAATTGTACATTGCATTTACAAACACTGCATTTACTAAAAGCACTACAACATCCTCAAATAATACAGTATATTATTCTGTTTATTTCTTATTTTTTTTACTATTCAGAATATTATTTTGTATAATTGTGACATAAGTACATTTATCGCCAAATATTGATGAAAATTTTTCAAGTCGATGCCTTTACTGATGTTTTGTTTGGCGGCAATCCCGCTGCTGTCGTTCCATTGGAAAATTGGGAAGACAATGAGACATTGCAAAAAATAGCTGCTGAGAATAATTTGTCAGAAACAGCTTACATTGTTGCCTTAAAAAACGAGTTCAACTTTGAAATCAGATGGTTCACGCCAACTGTGGAAGTAGATTTGTGCGGCCATGCCACTTTAGCCGCTGCATACGTTTTATTCAACGAATTGGGCTTCAAGGGCGATAAAATCAAGTTCAACTCCAAAAGCGGATTGCTAATTGTAACAAAATCTGCAGATTTGCTTACACTTGATTTTCCATCAGATACACCTCAGCACGTTAATAATTATGAATTGCCAATAAATGCTTTAGGATATAAGCCCATAGAAACATTCAAAACGAACTTTGGCTACCTTTTTGTGTTCGATTCTGAACAAACAATTAGAAAATTACTTCCAGATTTCGATTTACTAAATAAATTGGAAGGTGTAGGCGTAATTGCAACTTCGGCAGGTGAAAATGTAGATTTTGTTTCTCGATTTTTTGCGCCTCAATCTGGCATCGATGAAGACCCCGTTACAGGCTCAATTCACACATCACTTACCGTTCTTTGGGCTTCAAAATTGGGTAAAACCAAGCTATCTGCCCTACAACTATCGCCTAGACAAGGGAAATTATGGCTAGAGTTAGCTGGCGACAGGGTGCTAATTGCTGGGAAAGCCAAATTGTATTTGAAAGGGGAAATTTTTATTTAATTTTTTTTATCGTACAGTCATTTTTAAGGAATTTAATTTATTGGTAGAACTCAAGAAATAAATTACATCTACAAAATAAGAATCTAAGAAAAACACCAAAAAAATATTAAAAAAAAGTAAAAAATGTATTTTCATTAAACCCAGTTTTTAATAGGTAAGATTGGTGGCATGGTTTTTTTAATGGTAAGAATTATACAAACCGTATTATAATTTTTATCCTTTGACACCATCAGCCTCAAAAAAGCACTTTATCTCGCAAGCAATTGACGATTTTTTTATCGGAGTTTACAATGCTTACCGTTTTGTTGGGCGCTTTTTCAGCGAAGTAGTAAAACCACCTTTTCATTTTCGTGAGGTTGTGCACCAATGCTACGAGGTTGGCGTGAAATCTTTATTACTGATCACACTTACAGGATTTGTGACTGGCATTGTCTTCACCAAACAATCTCGACCATCTTTAGAAGACTTTGGTGCTGCTTCGTGGCTACCATCTCTCATTTGCATTGCATTGGTGAGGGCATTAGGACCTTTAGTTACTGCACTTATTTGTGCTGGAAAAGTAGGTTCAAGCATTGGTGCCGAGCTTGGTTCGATGAAAGTGTCGGAGCAAATAGAGGCCATGGAAGTATCTGCGATTAATCCATTCAAATATTTAGTTGTAACAAGAGTGGTAGCTACTACCATCGCAATCCCGATATTAGCCTTGTATTGCAGCTTCGTAGGCCTGTTAGGCTCTTATTTCAATGTACACGAAATAGAAGGCACCAGTTTTATCAATTTTTTCACTACTGGACTAAATAATATCAGCTTTATAGATATGTATACCTCCATTGCAAAGTCGGTGGCATTCGGATTTACGATTGGTATTGTAGGTAGTTACAAAGGCTTCAATGCCTCACAAGGTACCAGAGGCGTTGGGAGAGCAGCCAATGAAGCGGTAGTGCTGACCATGTTTTTGGTTTTTGTTGAAGAAATTATAATTGTTCAGATCGGCAATTGGATAAATTATTTCTAACAAGTTCACAACCCGATTGGGGTTAGCTAGGTAGATTAAATTTTTGAAAAATATAAGTGTAAGAAATGCAAACCACCGATACACAAAATGTGAATGCCCAAAACCCAGTAATTGCCATCAATGGATTACATAAATCTTTTGGAGACTTGCACGTGCTGAAAGGCATTGATCTTGAGGTATTTAAAGGAGAAAATATAGTTGTACTTGGGCGTTCAGGAACTGGGAAATCGGTATTGATAAAAATAATTATCGGCTTATTAAAACCTGATGCTGGCAGTGTAAATGTTTTTGACACTAGGGCGGATACATTAACAGGAAAAGATTTAGATGCTTTGCGGTTGAGAATCGGATTTTCGTTTCAAAATAGTGCACTTTACGATAGTATGAGCGTTCGCCAAAATTTGGAATTCCCGCTCACAATGAATGTAAAGCACCTTAGCAAGGCCGATATCGCCATCGCCATTGAAGAAGTGTTGGAAGCTGTAGGGCTAAAAGATAAAATGAACCGAATGCCTTCTGACCTTTCGGGTGGGCAAAAAAAGCGAATTGGCATCGCCAGAACCTTAATATTGAAGCCAGAAGTGATGTTGTACGATGAACCTACCTCAGGGCTCGATCCTATTACAAGTGAAGAAATTAATGATTTGATAAATGAAGTACAGGAAAAATACAATACCAGTTCCATCATTATCACCCACGATCTCACTTGTGCTAAGACAACAGGCGATCGCATTGCGATGTTGCTTG
>JBJXGB010000247.1:0-4160 GCA_046152935.1 Cytophagales bacterium | reverse complement strand
GAGGATATGGTTTTTACAGCCAACCAATCTTTTCCTTGGGTTGCTAAATCTGGAGAAAAAATCGTGGTTCTGAGCAAAATGCGACATGAATCTCGCAAACGCGAAGTGCCTTTTTTCAAATCTTTTTACGAGAATATTGGCTACAAAACCATCGAATTACAACATACAGAAATGTTTGAAGGCATGGGCGATTTGATTTATCACACGGGTAAACGATTATTGTACGGTGGGTACGGACACAGAACTGTTAAAAATGCCTACAACGAATTGGCTCAAATTTTAGATTGTCCCATCATTGCTGTGGAATTGAAAGATGAACGTTTTTACCATTTAGATACCTGTTTTGTTTCGCTTGGGGTAGATGCAGCAATGATAGCCAAAGAGGCGTTTACCCAAGAAGGGCTTGATGTGTTGCATAAAATGTACAAAAGAGTTCATTATATTCCTGTAAATGAGGCGATTGATAATTTTGCGTTGAATGCCACCACGTTGTTTAATCATTCAACCAGCAAAAGAATGGCTTTTATCCATCCAGGTGCAAAAAATACAAACGATATATTGAAAAAAGAAGGATTTGAAGTGATTGAAACCGACACAACAGAATATATGAAATCTGGCGGTAGCGTATTTTGTATGAAAATGATGGTTTACTAAACTACTCGAACTACTGCTTGAAGAGGCAATATCAATACCAAAAAAATACTCATTAGTAAAATGATAAAAGTAAATTCAGAAATAGGACAATTAAAAAGAATCATCGTTCACAGTCCAGATGATGGTATAGAACAAGTGACACCCGATAAAGCGGTTGAATATCTGTATGAGGACATTGTGTTTCTTGATAAAATGAAGAAAGAGCACGATGTATTTCGCAAGGTTCTCGAAGCCTTTGTTGGTGCCAATAATGTGCTGGATATACAAGATTTAGTGGAAGAAATATGCCAAATCGAAAAAGTAAAGGTAGAGATTGTGAAGACAGTTTGTGAATTTGAAAACAAGCCAGCATTAGAAGCAAGATTAATGAGTTTTTCGGCTAAAAATTTAGCTTACACACTTATCACTGGTATTCCAAAAGGAGCTAAAAAGCCTGTGCTTTCACCTATTTCAAACTTTATCTTTTGTAGAGATATAGGTGTGGTTATCAACAATCACGTGTTGGTGGCTCAAGCCAATAAGCGCGCTCGATGCCGAGAATCTATTCTAAGTTGGTTTGTATACCATCATAGCAGTGTTTTTGCTGGCATAGTGGAGCACAACAGGCTTATTCAGCTCTCGAATGATAAAGATGAATTAATCGAAAATTTAAGCAATACATTTTTCAATGAATTGTCGATAGAAGGTGGCGATGTAATGACTTTTGGTGAAGGCCATGTATTTATCGGAGTAAGCGAACGAACTACCAAGTATGCCTTTGAAAAAGCCAAAGATATCATTTTCAAAAAAGGAGTTGTAGATGATGTGACGATGGTTGAAATACCTCGCGAACGTTACTGTATGCACTTAGATACGATATTTACCAGAATAGACGAAAATGTGTGCGTTGTTTTTGCCCCTTTAATTTTGAATGACAACAAATTAAAAGTAAAGCGTTTTCATAAAGGGAAGGAAAAAGCCGTAGTTTATAAATCGTTGAAAGATTTATTACTAGAAATAAAACCAAATATGCAATTTATTGAGTGTGGAGGTGGTAAAACACCACATGCAGAGCGAGAGCAATGGACAGATGGCTGCAATTTGTTTGCCATAAAGCCTGGCGTAGCGGTTACCTACGAACGAAATAAATATACAACCAAGGCTATCGAAAAGGCCGGATACAAGGTATACAAAGCAGAAATATTGCTTAAAAAATTTAAGACGGGCGAGCTAAATGCCGAAAGCCTGGAGAACACCTTGATATTAATTCCGTCAAACGAACTTTCAAGAGCCAGAGGTGGTACTCATTGTTTGACTTTCCCTATTTGGAGAGAATAATATTGGGTTTTTAGAATATGCAAATTAGGTTGTAAATTCGTGCAGATATGAAATTTTCAAGCGAATAAATTCAGTGAAAAAGAAAATAGAAAAAGTACTTCGGGAATTCAAAATAGAGCTTAAGCAGCTTTACGGAGACAACTTGGTTTCCGTAATTCTATATGGTTCACAAGCAAGAGGTGATGCAAAGCGATTTTCAGATGTAGATTTAATGCTGATTTTAAACGAGAAAGAGGATTCGAAAGAAGATGAATTATTTGAATTAGAATTTCAGCATCAAATGAAGGATAATGTATTGCTTCAAACATTTACCGCCAAAAAAGATGAATTTGAAACATGGTGGCATCCTTTGTATATTAATATACGAAACGAAGGTATTGTATTATGAATCAAAAAGATGACATCAATCTGGTAATTCAAAGATTCCAGAAATCATTGCTGGCTGCAAAAGTATTACTTGAAAATGAGTTATATGCAGATTCTGTTTCTGACTCTTATTATGCAATGTTTCATGCAGCTACCGCCTGTTTACATACTATTAACATAACTGTAAAAACACATTCTTCAGTAGCAGCTTATTTCTCAAAACATTTTGTACAAACCAATTTAATTAAAACTTGATTTGCAAGAAAATTTGCAAAAGCATTGTGGGAAAGAATAGTCAGCGACTATCACTATAATCATAAAGCAACCAAGGAAAAAGCAGAAGAAATTTTGATTCAAGCCATCGAATTAACCAATGAAATCAAAACCTACTTACACCAAAACAACTTTATAAACTAATTCATCACCAAAATAACAATACTAGTGTTTACCATCCCCACACCCATCAACGAACCTGTATATTCCTACGCTCCAAACACCAACGAACGTGAATTATTACTTGCTGCCGTAAAAGAAGCCAAGTCATTTCAAAAAGATATTCCAATGTACATTGGAGGAAAGGAAATACGCACAGGAAACAAAGTTTCAATACATCCGCCTCATGAAAAAGCACATATTTTAGGCTATTTTCATTTGGGAACTGCCGAGCACGTAAATCAAGCCATTGAGGCGGCACTTCAAGCCAAAGAGAGCTGGGAGTTTTTACCTTGGGAACAAAAAGCTGCCATTTTCTTAAAAGCTGCAGATTTGATTGCTGGCCCTTACAGGTATAAAATAAATGCTGCAGCGATGTTGTGTCAATCTAAATCGGTACACCAAGCTGAAATAGATGCGGCATGCGAATTGGCAGATTTTTTGAGATACAATGTTTATTTCGCTCAAGAAATCTATAAAATACAGCCTGTTTCTTCTCCTGGAGTTTGGAATAGAATGGAATATCGCCCTTTAGAAGGATTTATTTATGCATTAACTCCATTTAATTTTACAGCCATAGCTGGTAATTTACCCACAGTTTGTGCTTTGATGGGCAATGTTGTAGTTTGGAAAGCTGCTGAGCAACAAACCTATGCTTCAGCTTTAATTATGGAGATTTTAATCGAATCAGGATTACCTGGAGGAGTGATCAATTTAGTTCATGGTTCAGGCCCAATGGTAGGCGATACAGTTACCTCCCATCCTGATTTTACTGGCATTCATTTCACTGGTTCGACTTCAGTTTTCAAAACCATCTGGAGAAATATTGCCAAAAACTTAGATATTTATAAATCGTACCCTCGAATAGTTGGAGAAACAGGAGGCAAAGATTTTGTTGTTGCTCATGAAAGTGCTGATCCCACTATTTTAGCTACTGCGTTGGTGAGAGGTTCATTTGAATATCAAGGTCAGAAATGTTCTGCTTCTTCTCGTGCATATATTCCTAAAAAGATTTGGGATGAAACTTGGAAGATCATGGAGACTCAGTTGAAATCCATCAAAATGGGTTCGACAGAAGATTTATCGAATTTTGTAAATGCGGTGATCACTAAAAGAGCTTATGATTCTATTGTAGATTATATTGAGAAAGCCCGTGCAAACCCTAAAAATACGATAATTGCTGGTGGAAAATATGATGAATCAGTTGGTTATTTCATTGAGCCAACAGTAATTTTAACCACAGACCCCAAATCTTTGACAATGGTTGAAGAAATATTTGGACCAGTGTTGACGATTTATGTATATGAAAAAGAAAGCTACGAAGAATTATTAAAGTTAGTTGATAGTACTTCTGAGTACTCTTTGACAGGGGCAGTAATAGCACAAGATAG
>JBJXGB010000240.1:0-14592 GCA_046152935.1 Cytophagales bacterium | reverse complement strand
ATCCCACACTTCCTTCCAAACTAATAGCCAACAATTTTTGCGCTTCTACGGCAAATTCCATGGGCAATTGGTTCATTACTTCTTTGGCAAAGCCATTGACAATCAATGCAATAGCTTGTTCGGTGCTAATTCCGCGTTGGTTACAATAGAAAATTTGGTCTTCTCCTATTTTTGATGTAGTAGCTTCGTGTTCTACAGTAGAGGTATTATTTTTTACTTCAATGTAGGGAAAAGTATGCGCACCACATTGATCGCCCAAAAGCAAAGAATCACATTGCGAGAAGTTTTTGGCATTATCGGCACGTTTGTGCACATCTACTAAACCTCTGTAGCTATTTTGGCTTTTTCCTGCTGAAATTCCTTTAGAAACAATTCTTGATTTGGTGTTTTTGCCCAAATGAATCATTTTGGTGCCTGTATCTGCTTGCTGATAGTTGTTTGTTACCGCTACAGAATAAAACTCTCCAATTGAATTATCACCCTTTAATATTACGCTTGGGTATTTCCATGTTACTGCCGAACCAGTTTCTACTTGTGTCCAGCTTATTTTTGAATTATTTCCAGCACAAATGCCTCTTTTGGTGACGAAATTGAAAATTCCTCCTTTGCCTTCCTTATCTCCAGGATACCAATTTTGAACGGTTGAATATTTGATTTCGCCTCTTTCTTGCGCTACCAATTCCACTACCGCAGCGTGCAATTGATTTTCATCACGCATTGGGGCAGTGCATCCTTCTAGATAGCTCACATAAGCTCCTTCATCGCAAATGATTAAAGTACGCTCAAATTGACCTGTTTCTGCCGCATTTATCCTAAAATAAGTAGATAATTCCATGGGACAACGTGTTCCTTTTGGAATGTATACAAATGAACCATCTGAGAAAACGGCCGAATTCAATGCAGAATAATAATTATCTGAAACGGGAACTACCGAACCCAAATATTTCTTCACCAAGTCTGGATGTTCTTTAATGGCTTCGCTGATGGAGCAGAAAATAACGCCAATATCAGCCAATTTGTCTTTAAAAGTAGTAGCAATAGAAATACTGTCAATTACAGCATCGACTGCCACGCCAGTCAGTCTTTTTTGCTCATTCAGCGAAATGCCTAATTTTTCAAAAGTTGCTCTTATTTCTGGATCGATTTCATCTAAACTGTTGACCGTTTTTTTCTGTTTCGGGGCAGAATAGTATTTAATATTTTGAAAATCTATTTCTGGGTAATGAACATTTTGCCATATTGGTTCCTTAAGCGTGAGCCAATGTTTATAGGCTTTTAAACGCCATTCTAGCATCCATTCTGGCTCATTTTTCTTAGCTGAAATAAAACGAACGATGTCTTCATTCAAGCCTTTTGGTGCTTCATCGGCCTCAAAATCAGTAACAAAGCCGTATTTGTATTCTGAGGTGGTGATTTCTTCTAATAAAGTATCGGTATCGTTTTCTTCCTTGAACATCTGCAATTTGAGATTAGACTTAATCTAAACATTTAACAACAAATTTACAACACAAGTGCCGGATAAAAAGTTTTTTAATGATTCTTTTTGCAGAAATTGACAATGTGGATAATTGTTAAACATCTGTTGTTGCAAAATATTTCTACTAGTACTTGTCTTTGAAAAAACTTGTGCATAAAAAAAGCCTCATTTTTGAGGCTTTTTTTATGCAAGGGAAATTAAAATTACTATTTGCTATATGGATAGAAATCGTAAAGATTGTTTTTGGCTAGGAAGTTTTTGTAAGCTTCTTTGTATTCTTGAACTTCTGGCTCTAAACGAACTGCTGATTCGAAGCTTTTCTTTGCATCTACAAACAAATTGTTTTGTGCATAAAAAGAAGCTTTCATTAAATAGCTAAGTGCAGATTCTTCTGTATATTCTCTGTTTAAAGAATTTCTATCGGCAAATAATTCAGGGTTTTTAGCTTCAACTAAGTTTTTCAATACATAAGGGCTAGATTCTAAACCTCCATTGGCTTTTATCTTCACCATTATTGTGTTGTCTTTTGGCAATTTGATGCTATTTAAATCAAAAGTGAAGGTAGTATCTGTGCTCTCTTTCGTTAAGATTACATCATCAAACATGTTCATTAACTCTACTGTGTATGAAGTAGCTTTTGGGTTTTTGTACCAAACCACTGTATTCATCGATTCAATAATAGAAGAAGTTTTTGGCAAACAAACAGAAATAGAAGCAGTAGAGATGGCACGTTCTACCGAACCAGTTACTTTCATGTTCTTTTGGTAGTTGGCGTGAATATCGCCACCATCATTTTTAGTTAATTCGCTTACAACATAATCTGAATATTTTTTGGTAACACTTGTACTTTTAGCCAACACCTGTGAAGATAAATCAGAAATTTTGTAAGAACCTGGTGTTTTTAACTCCAAAGTACGACCAGAATTATGTATTAAACCTAAATAGCTATTTTCAGAAACTTTGATAACATCTGATGCTAAAAGTTTTTTTCCAGCAAATACAGAAGATCCGTCTACAAGCGTGTTTTTGCCACGAGAAGCAAGCACCTTAAATACTTCAGATTGTGCAAAAGCACCAACCGAAATGGTAAATGTCAAGGCTAAGATTAGAGAATGATTAATTAATGTTTTCATTTTATTGTTAAAGTTAAATTAGATTATTTCTTTTTTTCGAGGTTTTATACTATTGATTCCCACTAAGGTAACCAAATTTCTACATTATTATCCGAATTACAAATAAAAATTACAATTATCATTTGAATAGCTTCTTAAATTCTTACTGGCAAAGAGCATTTGAAAATTTATCTACTTCTTTGCTGCAAGCGGAACTACCTTCTTAAATGTCCATTGCAGCCCTGGTTTGGCATATTCGTAGTATAATTCGAGCAAATTTCCCAACAAAAATATGAAAGCGACTGCATAATTCAAATCAATTTCTAGTCTATAATATTCAAAGCAAATTAAAACGATTGCATACAATAATATCATTTCGCCCAAAGCCACTACAACGCTTAAGCCATCCCACCAAAGCTTTATATAGTTGTGAATGTATGAAAACAGTACGACATTGAGCAAACAGATGATGATGTTGATAATAAAATTGGTTTGTTGATCGATGATTTCGATGTAGGTTTCATTAAGAATCATCGATACAATATTAGCATGGACTATCACTCCATACATATCTGGAAAAGATTTGCCTGCAAATTTTTTATTAAGTGGTGTATAGAATTTATCTTCATCCCAATATTTATCGTTTTTAATGGTTTCGCCTAAGTAGCCTAGAAAGCAAATTTTACCTTTCACCAAATTTGGGTCGAAAGTGCCCTCTAGCCCCTCAAAAGCATCTATTTTATTGAAAGCATCGCCATTTCCAAATGGATCTTTTTCTCCGTAAAAATTATTAATATTTCCTCTATAATATATAGTCTCTAACAATCGCTCGTCATCTTCTGGCACATTGATAGTTTTATCTCGCTTGTTGGCAATTAGCAGTTTGTTTTTTGCCCTGTTTAAGAATTTATCTGTTTTCTCTTTGGAATAGAGGCTCGATATTTTAACGGGAAAAAATATTTGCATCGAATCTTTTACAAAATCGATGGGCGTAATTTTTCTATTTACCCTAAAATCGTTTTCGGCTGTGATTACATTTACAAAGCCATCATTTGAATATTGCCTAAAACGGGGGAGCGGTGTAGTCAAACTGTCCCATTGGCCTGTAAATTCATTGAAATTTTCAAGTTTGGTGGCTAAAACAAGGTTTTTTGTTTGCGAGAATGCAATTTCAAGTAAACTATCTTGATTTTCCATTCCATTTTCGACATAAAAGTTTGTTTTATCTTTAAAAAACCGCACATCTATTCCAATTACTGCTGGCTCTGCTTTATTCAAATTGGTAATTAATTGAGCAATTCCCCCGCGATCGAGATTGCCAATATTCACCATTGTGATTTGCGTATCTGGCGCAGGCTCATCTCTGAGTGCAGTATAAACCAAATCAGTTGTTTCAAATGTATCGGTCATTTTCCCAATCACATCGATGAAATCAAGATTTATTTCAATTTTTGATAAACCAAAAATGAGAGAAAAAACAAATACTGTACATAAAATGATGTCAGCGTTTATTATTTTGTTTAAGAATTTCATTGTATAAACTGAAATGAGATTTTTAGTTTGAATTTAAATCAGTGTTGATATTTGGTCGATTTAAGTCCAAGTTCATTAAATCGTTCATTGCATTCTTTGTAGTATTTTTCATTGATTTCTGCAGTTTATCTCGTTTGTCAGCTTCGCTTGCAATCATGTATTTTACCGATAACTTTTGCAATGCTACTTTGAATAATCCGTAATACAATTCGATAAACTGCCCCAAAAGGAGCACAAATACTATGGAAGGATTCAAATTTATTTCTATGCCATATCTACTAAATACCAGAGCGGTTCCGAGCATGAAAGCCACAATTTCAACCAAAGTGAATACTAAGCTAAATACATCCCACCATACGGCAGCGGCATGAAAAAGGGCAGAGAACATTATCACATTTAAAATGCAAATAATAATATTGATCAATAAATCTACATTTTTACTAACCACGTAAATATGGTTGTCGTTGAGAATTTGCGAGGCAATGTTGGCGTAGATAACAGTCTCGAACATATCTGGAAACGTTTTTCCTGCATAATTTTTATTAAGAGGTGTATAATATTTATAATCGTCCCAAAACTTTTCGTCTTGCAGGTTTTCGCCCATATATCCCATTATTACAATTTTGTTTTTGATGGAAGCTGGATCAAATTCGCCATTGAGCACTTGGTAGGCATCGAGCGTAGTGAATTTTTCATAATTGCCGATGTAGTTGATGATTTCATATTCGTTGGCTCTTTGCATAAATTTTTCTACTTTCTCTGGAGCTACTATTTCGACCAACTCGGAAGCAAAAAACTTCATTTCCTCACCTCTGTAATTGGCTGTTGAAAAAAAATGTCGGGTTGTTTTGAAATCTCTCTCGTGGGTAAACATATTTTCGAGCCCGACTTCTGCATAGCGAACAGAATTTAGCTCATGCGGAAAATTTAAAAAAATGCTATCTGAATGCTCGATGCCTTGCCATTGTTTGGTGCTGTCGTTGAAATTTTGAAGTTTGGCGGTGAAAACCAACTCTTTGGTACCTTTCAAAGCCTCTCTTAGCAAACTGTCTGCGAAAGTATCATCGCTTTTATGCAATACTTCATTGATACCTATCACACCTGGGTTGTTGGCATTGAGCTGGTTAATCATGGCTGCCAATTCTGCATTTCCCATTCGTCCAGTATTTACTAATACGATGTTTGTATCGGCCTCTGGCTCTTTTGCTCTCAACACTGTAAATCCTAAATCGGTAATTTCAAAATCGGCAAGAGCCTCTGCAAATGGCTCGGTAAGTTCTTTATTTATAGGAATGATACTTATAAGCCACATTAAACAAACTACAAATATCGAGCAATACACATGATCGTTAAAAATGAGATGTTTTAGAAATTGACTGAACTTTTGCACGTATGAAATTTATTATACAATGAAATAATATAAATTGGCGTTTTAAAGATATTAATTAGTGCAATATGAATCTACATATACTTAAATTTATTACCGTAATAAGTCTATTTATCAATTTTTTAATAGCAAGCGAAGCGTGTTTCGGGCAAAAAGATACAAAAAGCAAAGACAATAAATCAAAATCGGACACAGCCAAGGTTGTAGTTGTCAAAAAGAAAAAATCGTTTGACGACTCTTTAAAAACCTCTAAGAAGTTTTCTGGTCTATTTAAAATTTACCAAGATTCTGTAAATGGCGGTCTGTTGATGGCTATTAAAAAAGACCAAATTGATAAGGAATATATCTATTTCAGCTATTCAGAAAATGGGTTTGTAAGTGGTGGCACTACACGAGGGATGTTTAGAGACAATAAAGTATTTACTATTAAAAAATACTTTAATCGCTTAGAATTCATAACTGTAAACACACATTACTATTTTGATACAACCAATGCCATAAGCAAGTCGGCAGAGGCTAATATAAGTAATTCTGTGCTTTTTACTCGCAAAATACTGGATACCGATAAAGAAAAAGGCGAATATTTGATAAATGCAGATGATATCTTTCTTTCAGAATATTTGCAAAGATTGAAGCCTCAAGCGCCTAAAGGACTGCCTGCTGATGCTTTTTTTTCACTAGGTTCATTGAGTAAAGAAAAATCAAAAATTCTTAAAATACGAAATTACGAGCAAAATACTGATGTTTTGGTCGATTATGTGTTTGAAAATGCACATCCCTCCGTTGGTGGCGGAGCAGAAGTGGCCGATGAAAGAAATGTGAGCATTACCATTCAACATTCACTGATCGAAATTCCAAAAAACAACTACAAACCAAGGTTTGACGATGCCAGAATTGGGTATTTTATCACCCAACAAAATGATATGACTTCGCCTTCTGCCACGCCATTTCACGATTTTATTCAACGTTGGCAATTGGAAAAGAGAGATTCGCTGGCCGAAATTTCAGAACCTAAAGTGCCTATTACTTGGTGGATTGAAAATACTACTCCAAAAGAATATAGAGAAACGATAAAAAAGGCCACTTTGGCTTGGAATGAAGCTTTTGAAGTGGCTGGCTTTAAAAATGCCATGCAAGTATTTGTGCAGCCAGACACAGCCAAATGGGATGCTGGCGACATAAAGTACAACGTAATGCGCTGGACTTCATCGCCAAACCCAATTTTTGGAGGCTATGGTCCAAGTTTTGTAAACCCCAAAACGGGGCAAATATTGGGAGCTGATATTATGCTCGAATATGTATTTGTTACTAATCGGATGAGGGCTGAAAAGTTTTTTGATCCAGAAAATACAAATCATAATCCATCAGAATTTTTTAATGAATTGCATGCCGCAGGCTTCTGTGCGTTGGGCGAATATTTGCAGCAACAAAATATGTTTGGCTCTTTGGCTTTGCAATCGGCTGGCATCGAAATCGAGAAAGATACTTTTATGAAGCAAGCCATGTATTACTTGGTTTTGCATGAATTGGGACATACCCTTGGTTTGAACCACAATATGAAAGCAAGCCAATTACATTTGCCTTCTGAAATAAACAACAAAACCATCACCCAGAAAGTGGGTCTGATTGGCTCAGTGATGGATTATCCTGCGGCAAATATTGCACTTGACAAAGCTAAACAAGGTGATTATTTTACCTATAAACCAGGGCCTTACGATAAGTGGGCCATCGAATTTGGCTACCGACAATTTAAAGATAGCACCGAAGAAGCGAAAGGATTAGAGAAAATATTGAATAGATCAACGGAGCCGGCTTTGACTTTTGGAAATGATGCAGATGATATGCGCTCGCCAGGGGTGCATATCGACCCCAGAGTGATGATAAATGATCTATCGGGCGATGCCATTGGCTACTCGATCGATCGAATGAAACTTGTGAATAAAATTTCAAACGAGTTGCTCAAGAAATATGCCAACAAACAGACTGCCAAGGGAAAATCGTACCAAGAGTTGAGAAATAGCTACAATTTGGTGATGACTGAAAAAGCCACTGCCAGCACCATTATTTCTCGATATGTTGGTGGAATTTATGTAGATAGATCTGTAATTGGGCAGAAAACTACTAAGAAACCACTTCAGCCTGTGGCTTTGGTTGACCAAAAACGCGCAATGGAAGCAATTTCAAAGTACATTTTTGCTCCAGAGGCATTCAAAATAAATACTGGAGTGTATAATTATTTGCAAATGCAACGAAGAGGCTTTGGATTGTATGGTGGCAACGAAGACCCAAAAATTCACGAAACAGTCTTAAATGTACAAAAACAAATACTCGATCATTGGTTGCACCCAAATGTGCTCAAAAGATTAACAGACTCAGAATTATACGGCAATCAATATTCATTGAGCGAAATGATGAATAACATCACTGATGCCATTTTCAAAGCTGATTTAGCACTATCTACTTCTACGTTCAGGCAAAACTTACAAGTAGAATATACTTCAAGATTAGCAACAGCGGCAAAAAATGAAGCTTTGCCATATGACCACATTGCGCGAGCCAACATCATTTATCAGCTGAGGAAAATAGAGACGATGATGAAATCGAACCCTGGCGCTGACGAGAAAACGAAAGCCCATCGCAACTATTTGTCATTAATTATACAAAAAGGGCTGGCGGTGAAGTAAGGAAGAAAAAAGGGCGTAGGTTAAAAATCTTTATTTTGGTTTAACCTTATCTAAATAGTACAACCTAAACCACTCAGGAACTTTACTTTCATCTGGAATATCCCATGTCTTTTTCCCTTTTTCTTGTTTGAAACTTGCAAAAAGGGTGTACTCCGCTCCATCTTTTGAATTATCAAAGAAAAATGCCTGGTAAGCCAATTGAGCAGCATCAAACAATAAGTCCAATGAGTTATAATATCGATTTTCTATTTTGTCTGGTGGCACATCGTGTCCGCCTTTTTTAACCCTTGCTTCTACCCTGAATTTATTTATTTCAGGCGATTCTGTTGATACAAAATAGAGATATACTTTGTATCCCGCTTCTTTGGCTTCTTGCATGATCTCAAGCTTCGAACTGTGAGAAAAAACAGTTTCAAACGATAATTTTCGTTTTTCGGCCAATAATTTTTTCCTTAAAAAATGGGCAAGGATTTGAGCAAGTCTCTCAACATGCTCTTTATTAAAGATAAATAATTTATCAACATCAATCTTGAAACTCTTTTGAAAAGTATCTAGGTCAAATGAAGTATTGATTAAACCAGAATCTAGACAAATAGAAACAAACTCAGTTTCTGATGTCTCTAACTGATAATCAGCAAAAGAAAAACCATTGTTCATTAATGCTTTTGCTAAATCATCTGCATTGATGTAAATACCAAAATCTAAAGCTTTCTCATTTACTTCATAGCTTCTTACTGCAGCAATTATTGTGCTTTTGCCTGAACCGTTTGGCCCTGCAAACACCCTCATTCTTAGTGATTCCTTAATCGAGGACAATAGGTGTAGTTCGTTTTTTATGCTTGATTTCTGAAATTACTTCTTTTGTGCCATCAGCTTTTACTTTAACCAACGACCCATTTTCGGCAATAATCGCATAGCCCATAGCGGCCATAGAAGAATCAAATGCCTCTTTTATGGAAGTCTTAGAAATAGTCCTTATTATTCTTTTAGTCAAATAAGCTCCAGATTTTGTACCATTCGCTCTTTCTTTTTTTATTCTACCACTCATTTTATTGGATTGACTACCGAAAATACGCATTATTTTCAATCAAAGTTAGCAATAAACCGAAAAAATTGGCAAAAAGAGTAATTGATTAGCATCAATAGCCAAATCTCACGTTTGTTTACTTGGGTTTGCTATCATTAAAACTCGAAAATAAACTTAAAAATCATTAATCAATTCCTTTTCTGCAACCTTGCAGAACCCCATTCCAAACCCTTTCTTAAAGTATCTTTGATTATGGTTGTTGGAATAATTACAAAACAATATATCTATCTTTAAATAAAAATATAAATCAGTATGAAATTCGGATTCATAATAATCATTAATTTAATTGCATTTAAGAGCTTATTTTCTCAAAACGATACTCTAAGCGAAAAAGATTTGACATTTGAAGAATTCAAAAACTCATTGGAAGAAATGCCAGAAACTGCCCAGGAAGAAGATTTTGACAGCACGTATATACAACAGCCTCTTTTAGCAAGCTACTCTCCAAGTATAAAAATAATTAAATGGTATCAAAACGCAGATTTGAATAAAAATAACAAATTAGAGGTTTTCGAATTGCAGCAATTTCAAAATGATCTATGCAAACGCTATAAGTATAAGAATAATGTAGTTGCTCTAAATCCCGATCAGTTTATCAATCAAGGTCGCGGTGATTGCGAAGATTTTGCAATAATTACTTGCAATTTGCTCAGATTCTATGGAGAAACGGCATATGTAGCGAGTTTTGGCAAGTATTCAAAATTCGGAGGGCATTGTCTTTGCTTTTGGAAAGTAAAAGGGAAAGTGCCCTCTTATGCTACCAATTGGTATAAGATGTATAACCGCAAAACCAGAAGTAATGATACTTACATTCCTATTGACTATCAAAAAGTAGGAGGTCTAACTGCGATAGATGGCAGATTTAAACCATACAGATTATCAGATCCTGAAGAAATGTATGGGAAAGTTTGGTGATGTGCTCCTGAAAAGAACACCTTTACCATATAAGTTTCTATACCCATTGTTTTTTTTCTTGCCTGTACGATTACTTTGCAATTCCATCAATTGGAATTCCATCAGTTAATTTGATTTTTCAAACTGTAGTTGCGTGAACAGAAATTTTTTCTAATACTTGACCTTATGCCTGCCCAGAACGCCTTAGAATCAAAAAATCTTCATTTTAAGTTAATTCATTATTTTCAAAAAAGTATATATTTGGCTCTGTTACAAATTCTAGGTTTAGGCCTGATGGAACACCTACATAGTACGCAGCCCGAAATCAATAATTAATTTTAGTTAATTGATATCTATTGAAAAAAACTTAACTTTAATTGTTATTAAATTGAAAAATAAATGAATTAGATAGAGAAGTATGCAAATATAAAACTCTATTTATTATTAACCCCGTAGTTGAATGCCAAAATAGTAAATTTTCAAATAGCAGATTCCTAATTTTAGAAGCAATACAATTAACTGTACAAAATGAATCAATTGGATCTATTCGGAAACGTAGTTTCCCCTGCAAAAAAAACAAATCTATCTAAGGGTCTCATTATGATTGAAAATGGAGAATATGAATTTATTCCCAATTTTTTTAAAAAGAGCGAAAGTGATACTTTTTTTAATAATCTTAAAAATAACATTGAATGGAAGCAGGAAAGCATGAATATGTATGGCAAACAGGTGAATTTTCCAAGATTAACAGCTTGGTATGGTGATAACGACAAACCATATTCATTCTCTGGCATCACTTTAAGCCCCAAAATATGGACTGATGATCTAATTGCAATAAAAAACAAAATTGAACCAGAGTCATTAGTTAAATTCAATAGCGTATTACTCAACAGATATAGAAATGGCAATGATTCAATATCTTGGCATACAGACGCTGAAAGGGAACTTGGCAGAAATCCAATAATTGCTTCAGTAAATTTCGGAGCAACTCGGAAATTTCAATTACGACATACAAAAACAAATGAAAAACTTGAAATTGAATTAACACATGGTAGTCTCTTAATTATGCGAGGCGAATTGCAGCATTTTTGGCAACATCAGGTTCCTAAAACGAAAGAATTAAAAACAGAAAGAATTAGTTTAACATTCAGAGTCATAAAATGATTTTGTATATCCTAATATGAAAACAAAAATAAATCTATGCCAGAATATTATTTTAGATTACCAACTGCACTTGAATTAAGCGCCAGTCAAAATGAAGCAATTAATGACACAAACTCGATTGCACTTTCAGGAGGTCCAGGAACTGGCAAAAGTGTTGTTTCAATTTTACGACATATTTTAAATCATTCCAGAGAAAATCCAATAAATAGCCAGTTAATTACTTATACAACTTCACTTGCATATTACTTAAAAGGATGTTGCAGAAACAATAATGTAAATGCATCAGAAAAAATTGATTCTTCATTGAATTGGAAAACCAACCACTGCGAGCGAAGGGCAGAAATAATTCACGATGAAGCACAGGACTTACCAATTGCATATAATCAACGGCTAAAGGGCTTCAGTGATAGAATTTCTTACGGAGCAGACAACCAACAGACAATAAGAGGGAATTCTCGGAATCCTGACGGTAGCTACAATTTGAATTATTGCTCACCTGAAGAAAATTTGATTCAAGAATTTCCAAACAATTCTCTGCACCATCTAGCAAAAAATTACAGGAATTCCAAAAGGATTTTGCAATTCGCTAAAAGATTGCTTACGCAAGCAGTCATTCCACAAGAATTAATTGAAAGATGCACAACAGTCGGTGAGTTCCCAAGACTGATAATCAAAAACAATAACCAGCAGCTCAACCAAACAGTATTGCAAATAGTAAATCAGTTTGCACAAAATGCAGCAACAAATATAGGAATACTTGTTCCTTTTGAAAATGTTCCTTTCGGTGGCGGTGAAAACGCTACGGCAGATTATTATTATGACTTGCTTTCACAAGCAGGAATAGATTGTTCTATTTACACACAGCGTAGGCATGGGAATTTACAAATAAAAAACGTTCACATAACAACTTTCAAGTCTGCTAAAGGACTTGAATTTGATGTTGTAATTTTGCCAGAGTTTCATTTGCTGAACGACATTTTTCGAATTGTTGATTGGCGTGATTGGTATGTTGGAATTACAAGAACAAAGAGCAATTTATTTATGATTAGTAATCCAGCATTTAATAACTTGCCAAATAATGGCACCCAGAAATTAATTGACAAAGTCATACTCTAATGGAAAATAAATTTTATTTACATATCAATTCAGTAAATCTTGCGCACTACTTTGGTTGTGCTTGTATCAAACCAAGTAAATACTTTGCATCAAGGTCAGTAGATTTTCAATCCACTTTCTTAGACTACCTTCTTTTATCAAGGGCAAAGAGTTCGATTAATTCAGATTGTTCGGTTGAATTAATTCTGACAAAAGATGAAGTCAGTCATTTACTTGCAGCTCAATCAAACGATGATTTCTTTTTCTTTCCATTCCCTATACCAATTTCCAGGGTTAGTTCAGTCTATTTTGAAACCGAAGAATTAAAAGATAAAACTTCAACACTTATTAATTTAAGCACTGCCTTTATTCCTAAAAATATTTTAAAAACATTTCAAAACGAAAAACCTATTGAAATAGAAAAAATTATTTTGCCTTCAGTAGATAAAACGCCTGACTTTAGTGAAGAGCTAAAAAAATACAATTCTATTTTAGGTGGCTTTGCAATTATGAAACTTGCAAGAGAACCATACATGAATTTCTCTGACAATTACTTTTCAACTCTTTCATTTTTTAATTCAGCTATTGAAGAAGACATTTCAAAAAGCAGAAAGGTCGCAACTATTTATCATGATGTTTTTATTGGCAAGGACAGTTTTAAGTCATTAAAACCGTTCTTGGAAAAAGTAATTTCAGAAGATGATTTAAACAGTATTGCAAAAAACGAAAATCAAAAAATTAAGAAAGATGTAATCACGGGCTTAATAGATTTCAATTCACTGGACAGGGCAACATACATTATAGCAGTGCTTTACTCTTTTGGAGTCGGTGATGAAGGCAGAAAATCAAAAGTTGATGGTTTAATATTAGATAACTTTCATAAAAATATCAAGATTGATAAATCGGAAGTGATTGCTCTTTGTTACGGATTGAATAGAGGCTATTCTGTTTTCAATAACAAATACAGAAATGAATCAAATGAGCAATTAGTAAAGTTTGAACTCAATAGCAAACTTGATTATTATACAATCGAAAGCATTTATCAATACGCTATCAATTCAGCCAATAGCAATTCATTTCAATATCTTGACTCAATAATTCCAACAGATGATATTAAGAATAAGAAGCAATCCAAGAGTGATTACTACATTTTGGACAAGTTAGTTATCACTGAACGAATTCGAGTAGGGGACCCAAAATGGTGGTCAAGATTCTTAAACTTTTTTTTTCAAAAAAATCAAGAAGAACTATTCAAGCCTTTTCTACTTCAAGCTTTTACAAAAATAAAGGAAGATTTGGAAGATGAATTTTCGTTAGAGATTGAAAATAAAAATTCTGAAATACAGCTGTTGAAAGATAAAAATTCAGACTTGACACAAAAACTAAAAAATATTGAACTGAATGAAATAAAAGTTTCAAAAGAAAAAGAAAAGCACAAAGAATTAGTAACAACTGAATCTACCTTACAAGAAACTACAGTAGATTACTCAGTAGCTAAAGAAACAAGTAAAGAAACAACTGAAGAAGAGCTAATAGAACTAAAAGAAAAAATAAGAGATTACCAAAGGTTGCTGAAATCAATTGGCAAGCAAACAGCAATGCCAAAGGCGAAGGAACTAATTGGAAATTTTTACAAACAGAACCAGGTAAACAATGATGAGTTATTCAATAATTAAGAACGGTAGCAAGTAACTCATGACTTTATTTCGCAGCTTAATTAATTCATCAGCAAGCGTTGATTCCTTAAATACTTTTCTTTCACAAAACATTCAGTCGTTCTATGAATTGCACGATTCAACTATTACAAATATAAATACCGAAAAGGAAGACATTCGAGAATTTATAGAAACTAAAAGACTCATTTTAGAGCAACTTGACTACAGAAATAACACAAACAAATCCTTTGTTTCTATAATTTTTGATTTTGCAGAAAGATTCGGATTTTTAAGTGTGGTAAACATTGAAAACACATTAAGGCGTAACGAACTTTACCTTGGTAAAAGAAGAGATGCAGCAAAACTTTACTTACTAATATAATGCCCCCCAAATTTAGGACTGAAAGTTAAGAGAGAAAATAGTATTAATTTCAACTTTCTAAAGTTCAACGTTAATGGGAACAACAAGACGCAAATTCAGCACAGATTTCAAGAAAAAAGTAG
>JBJXGB010000231.1:0-9803 GCA_046152935.1 Cytophagales bacterium | reverse complement strand
CGGCTTTAACAGATTTAGCCGCTTTCAATATTTCTGAATATGCTCTAGTTTTTGAGTATTCAGCAAATAAAAAATGTAACCCAATTTTACTCGATAAAAATTTGGCAATTTTTAATCTAATTCTGGTATAATAAAATAACCACTGTTTATAAACCGGAGAACCACCTGCTAAAATAGGTGACCACTTAATACTTTTAGATAATACTTTATCTGCTTCGAAAGCCCAATCCGTCCAATACGAATAGATAACAAAGATCACATAACCTTCTTTATAAAGTGCATTAGCCTCTTTTACCAAACGAGGATTAGCAGAGGGTTGACCAGAAGATATTAAAACAATTTTTTTCAATTAATATTCAAATATTTTTTGGATAAAATACTTACATCAAACTGCTGCTCAACACTAATTCTACAGTTTTTTCTAGTTATGCTACTAAGGTTGCTTGCAGCCAAAATAGCATTACGAATATTATTGACGACAAAACCTGTGTTGTTTTGTTGAACAACCTCGGACACAGCCCCTCTTGGAAAGCCAATAATGGGTGTGCCACAAGCCAAAGCCTCCGCCATTACAATCCCAAAAGGTTCGTCCCACTCAATAAGCATCAGCAGAGCTGCGGCTTTGCCCAACAATTCATTCTTTTGCTCATCGTTTACAGAACCGATATAGGTGATTTGGTCGCCATCAATATGGGGTTTAATCTCAGTTTCAAAATATTCTTTTTCGCTTTGTATGTGTGAGATATTGCCTGCAATTATTAGTTTTCTACTCATTTTTTTTACAAAATCTATGCAATTGTGGCAGCCTTTGATCTTGTCCAATCTACCTAAAAAAACAAATGGGGCATCTTCCGCCACTTTGTCTACAAATGTGTAATTTGTTGAATCAACAAAATTATGAACCGTATTCCAATTGCCTACCAAGCCTTGTTTTTTTGAAATGTAATCGCTACATCCGGTAAAATACAAATTGCGATGTGGCAATTTGTGAATGAATTGAATATTTTTAATAGTTACTTCTCTTTGGTAACTCATTATTTTCTTAACTGGTTTATTTAATATAGGAAACAAGTAAATTAATCTACCAAAACTATGAATCACATCAAATTCGCTATGATGTAGCCAAAGATATTTCCATACGAAAAATACTTCTTTAAAAACCTGCCATTTCGATTTACGAAGTGAGTTTATCCCAAATGTGATAGTTTTGCCTCTACTGTGTGATTCGGGACCAGCTAATAACACTACTTCATGCCCTAATTCTATATATTCATTTGCCAACTGGAATACAATTCTCTCAATACCTCCATAGAGTTTGGGTGGCACAGGGATACCGGGGTCGTTAATGAGAAGGATTTTAAAAATAAAATACTTTTAATTTTCGATGTCATTTTCCACCCCAGTAAACTAGCCAAAATTTTCGTTATACCTCCACTAGGAAATTTATAATCACTCCCTCCCAATTCTCTTAATTTTTTTTCTGCTAATTTTCCTAAATCTGGCTGCAGGTGGTAAAATTCATAAACAAAACCTTGCCAAATATTAGCACTGCAAAGTCTAGTTAATGAATTATTTTTCATAGAAAGTAGTGTTGAAGCGCCTAATGAAATTGACAAAAAAGCAGATTCTACTGCTTTTCTCGATTTTTGACCTGATAATGCATTCGAAACACCTGAGCGATATTTGAGACTTGCTTCGTTTGCAAACTTAATATTTTGAGATGCTAAAATGAGCCTTGTCAAGCATTCAAAATCATCAATTAAACTCAATCTTTCATCCCAGGCTCCCGCCTTTTCAATTATTTCTCTAGGAATTAAGAAAATTCCTGGTTGTAGCATTGGTTGAGAACTTCTCCAGCTGCTGCAAATCCAATCAATTGAATCCATATCTTTCCAACATTCCTCAATATTTAATTTGAAAGTAGAAATATCATTGTTGTAAAATCTACCCCATTGAGCAGAAACTATGCTATTTGGATGTCCGACAAGCTTGTTAACTTGTTGTTCAAGCATATTTGAAGAAATCAAATCATCTGCATCAAAGAATTTAACAAAGTCTCCACATGATTGGTAGTAACCATAATTTCGAGCTGCACTTGCCCCTTTATTCTCCTGAGAAAATACTTTTATTTTATCTGATTGGTATTGCTTGGCTATTGCAAGGCTATTGTCTGTGCTACCATCATTCACAATAATCAGTTCCCAATTGGTATAGGTTTGGTCGATAATACTTTGTATGGCCTCACCTACATACTTCTCAGCATTGTAGAGGGGCATTATTACAGAAACTAAGGGCTTGGAATTCATTTTCTCTTTTTCCAAATTTTAGGATTTCGTTTGGTATGAAATACAGAAAAGACTACTACAGTATTTCCTATGATTGAATAAATAATTTGAAAAGGAAATTCTTTGATAAATACGGCTCGTTTCTTTTTGTAGATCATCTGATATTGTTCAGGAAATAATTTAAGGGTGTTGATGTATTCTCTTACCTTTAAAATAAATCTTCTTCCCAAATCAATTTGTTGAATTTCGTACCAATCAAAACCGTCTTGCAGTTCTTGTTGAGCCTCTTCCCTTATTTCAAGAAAATGCGCTTTCATTTAATTTTACTACGATTTAATATCATTTCTTGAACCTCTTCCCACGAATAACTTTTGCCTTCCCCTTTCAAATAGGCTTCTTCTCGTCTATCAAGTTCGTCCATTTGCGCTTGGCTAAGTTTGTGCGGCATTGCTTCTTCGGCTAAAATATCGTGAACCGCTTTCAATATTTTTTTATTCTCTACTTGGGGCAAGAGATTTGCAATTTGATTTTGAAGCAGGGAAGTTTTCATTGCATTTTAATTTATAGTCAAAATTAAAAAATTAAATCGAAGAATAGATATCCGAATGTGGCGTTTATCTCTATTTAACATACAATGTCATTAGCCTAATACCAAAACCTCATCCAAATTCTCCCCTAATGCTAAATTCAACGTACAATTTCACATAGTGGCTGGAGTTCTTTTCCGACAATTTATTTTGAACGATATAAGGTTTATAAGAAATTTAAGGGGTTGTTTATATGCTCTTAAATTCCTTAAATGGTTAAATTTTATTGAACTAAACCAGTGGATGCAGTGTATCCTATTTTGAACTATAAAGGTTTATCAGACTTAACTGACCGTTTGCAAAGGTTTCCTATGCTGTAAAACATGGTAAGTTACTGCCAAAATAATCTGTGCTATCCTTTGATCAGTATAATCAGTGATGCGTACTACAATATTTCAGAAACACGGATAGATGGGATCAAAGGATTTCGCAGATTCAATGAACTTTGCAATATGTTGTTTAATTTATTCCAGTGGTCTCGTAGAGCTCCGCTTGCGAACTTCAAACAGTCGTTTTCGTTTGGTACCTGACACTTACAGCTACATGAAGAGACTTATTTGTCTAACTTTTCGCTAATAAAATCTAAAAACTACTACTTGGTGCGCCTGCTAAGCAACCGCTTGTTTTGTGACCATTTTTGCTGTTCAATAAAAAATGGTCACCAATTATTTATTACAATGTTGTGACAGTCTTTTCGTTTGTAAAATATAGTGTCACAAAACTTGAACTTCGATGACGATAATCAAGAAAATCAGGCTGCAATTGGGACTGTCGCAAAGGCAGATGGCAAATTTGCTAGGCATTCCTCGGTCGGTTTGTGCCATGGCTGAAACTGGTAAGCGCTCCCTACCAACAGCGGTGCTTTTGAAGCTCAGCGAGATGGAATTATTTTTCAATGACCCTAGAAAAACATCCAACGAAGCCATAAATTCAAAGCTCAAGGACAATGATGATGCGATCGAAAAAGCGTTTGATATGGAGCTGGCCAACTTAGCACATGAAAGCCTCAAATTGTCGAAGCAAATCAACCAACAAGAAGAACAATATGAAAAGGCAGAATTGAGGCTGCAATGGATTTATTTCCAACTGACCCAACCCAACCTGCTACCGAAGACAAGACTTTGGCTGGAGATTTTAGCCCTAGAGGCTTCGGATTTATTGACGCCAACCCATGCTGTAGCACTGGCGAAATTAAAATTGGAAAAGAAGGCGATAGATTTCAAAATACAGGAACTAAAGGCAATGCTTAGTTGATTTCAAAAAAAATTTCCTAAGACGCTGTTCAATAGGCTTTTATTGTATTATTTATCGAATATATTTTATAGCTAAGCGTAATAAAAAAATATTTTATTAAATGGATGAACTGGTGCAATAATTTCTTTTCGGTCTCCGTTTTGGTTCTGAAATCAAATTATTTATCCACCTACTAAATTTTAAAATCATGAGTTACTCAGTAAATTTGATTACAACGAAAGCAGACTGCGACACGTTGATTACCATGTCCAATAAGGAAAAAGATGATTTGAATTTTAGAAAAACATCGCTTTCCAGAAATCAAGTGAATTATTCTGAAAATTCGGCCGAAATAAATGCCGAACTGCAAGTGACCAATGCGGAAATAGCATCGCTTACCACCGTGATAGCTTCATTACCAGATGGCAATGCCAAAGACGATAATGCGAAAAAACTAAAAAAACTGGAGTACCGGAAGTTTTTGTTGGAAGATCGCCAAGATAACTATGGCGTAGTAGCCCTACTTGAAAAAGAGCATGATATTGCCCGTATTGAAAAGGAGCTAGAAGAAACCGATGCTTATATTTTGGCATTGACCACCAGAAAGGCTGCACTGTAGTTATTTTTTTGTCGGTAGCAAGGAGTAGAAATAAGGCACCGATTTTCTTAATTTTAAGTCATGGCAAGAATTTTATTCATGCCATGATTTTTTTTGTACTACACTAGGTAGAAAGTTTGTGGCCCTGCCTCCTTCTATCCGTTGTGTTCCGCAGGATACTACGGATGTTTAATTAAATGCAGAGACTCCGTCTCGGTGATTGAGGCAATATCAATAGATTTGTGCATATAACCCGTGTCAGAGACACTACGATTCATTACAAATCGGTAGAGCCGCTACAGCGAACTCTACGGTTAGATTTTTAATTTTAAATTTCAATAAGATGTGCTATTCAAATATTTGTTCTGTCACCAATTCAAAATCGGGTAGAGCGGGCGATGCCGAGCAAATATCTTGTTCAAGGCAAATTTTAATGTCTCTAATTGAGGTGTACACTTTCACCTCTTTAAAAATTGGATAAATCAACCACAAGCATTGCACACCATTTTGAAAATATTCTCTCAGTTTTTGTTCGTAGCCATTAGTTTGATCAAAAGTAGACACAATTTCGATAATGAACGAAGGAACTATATTTATTTCGTTTTTTGCATCTATAATCTGACTTTCTGACAAAAAACATAAATCTGGGATACGTACAGTGTTTGAAATATTACTTTTGAATCTCATTTCTGAAAATAGTTCTCCTCCGTTTTGCCAATAGATTGTTTTACTAAAATTTCTAGTGATGTTTTTTAAAATAAATGCCTCTTTCTGCTTCATTTTTTCTTCATTCGCTTCTAATTTTCCATCAATTAATTCATACTTCCAGCTATCAATAATATCGGGCTTCCAAACTTGATATTCTTCCAAGTCCATTTCAAGCCCACTGTACAGTGGCTTCACAAATTTTTCTTTTTGAGTGGCGATTCTTGACTTTACAGATTTAATTTTTGATTTTTCTTTGAGTGCTTCCATACTACTATACATTTTCTTGCAATAATCAAATATAGGAAATCACTATTTGATTTCCAATTTGAAGTAAGTGGCCATCAAATATTTTTACCCAGGCATTTCTACTGTTTACTGTGGTTGGGGCAGGTCTTTTCAAACAGACGATAACGATATCGGCTATTCTATTTATCAAATGTAAAAATTTGCGTTTTCAATCTAAAGTGTAAAATACAATCCAGTAGGGATAATTGCGATCTACCATCCGTGTAATCCTGACATATGTATCATCGGTGATTCAGACCATTTTCTTCGTTTTTGGTTGCCATAAGTAATCAAGTGATTGCCTAAAATATTTCCAAGCCGTTTCGAAATACCATTTTTTGCTCACATCTACATAGTGGTGCAAAACTCCAGCCTTGGTTTCCACTTGGTTTTGGGTGGGATACACAATATAATCGGAAGAAGGGCCTACCGTACACTCCTGATCACCTACCAGCATGGCACTTAGGGCTTGCTCTAAATAATAGCTCGTACCATGATTGGTTTCTAGCGTTTTTGCCCAATGTTCCAGCCTATCAAAATCTACCATGCTGCTATGCAAACCCAAAACGCCTACATTTATTTTCTCTTTGATAGAAGAGCCTGACAACTCTCCCATGGTTTGGAGTGAATAGCCATACGAAGTTTCTGAATCGATGATGTGAAAGGGCTGCGATGGGTTTTGTAGCCATTGGAGCATGAGCTGAGGAGACCGCATAAAAAGCATATCCGAATCGAGCATCAGTTTCCAGCCCAAGTTGCCCGCATACACATCGGTAAGCTTGCGAATGTGCTTGTACACCTCTCTTTTAAGATGCAAATAAGGGTATTTGCGTTTGGGCAAGGCTAGGGCCAATCTTGCCTCTATTTCAGAAAGGGTTACAAATTGGCTATTGGGTATTTGGGCTTGGTATTGTTTTAAGAGATCGGGAGTAAAGCTGCCATCATCGTAAAATACAAATCTTATTGCGTTTGTAGAATGTTTCTGCAAAGAATAAGCACAAAAGACGGTTTGGTGCCAGTATTTTTTGCCTGTAAGAAAGCTTACTTCCAAACGAGGTAAATCATTGGCAGGGGCTAACACTTTGATGCGTGCAGAAGCTTTTCGCATGTCATCTTCTGCTTTTTGCATGTGTCGGTAAGCAAAATAGCCTCCAAATTTCTGGTAGGTTCGCCATTGGCTTCGAGGCTGGCGGTAAAGGGTGTTGATAATGGATTGGAACATCTAGAATGTAACTAACTCTAATGAACTTATTTTTTGAAAATCTTTTACATTAAATGTAGCAAGTGGCAAGTTATTGGCTATAGCTGTAGCAGCAATCAACAAATCTGCTGTTTCTATGAGTTGATTTTTTGATTTCAATTCTTTGTAAATCAAAACAGCAGAATCAGCACATTGGATATCAAAATCAAGGAAATCTAAATCTTCAAAAATATCAATCCAAAAAGACTTTTGATTTTGATTTGAACCTCTTAAAATCTCAAAATAAGAGATTTGCGAAATGCGCAGCGTTGAATAATTTTTAGCCAGATTATGGAAAAGCGTTTTTTCTTTATCTACCTTCCTAAAATAATCTAGTAAAACAGATGTGTCTAACAATATCATTTAGAAAGTCTAGAATTTTTCCACCATTCTCTCCCTTCAAGATACTCTTGATATTGCTCATCAGACATAACAGGACCATTTTTAAGCTTTTCCAATAACGATTTTCTCTTCTTCAGTTTTGAATTTTCAATTTCTAAAAATGTAACAATGACCTCTACTACTTCTTTTGCGTCAAAAGGTTTTTCTAACTGTAATATGCCATTTTGATATTTGCCTCTTATTGATAACATACATCTTAATTTTAACTCTATAAATATACGAAAAAATTTCTGGCAGGTTTGTAATTGGCTAGGAGGCTGATGGTAGAGGGTGTAGATTATTCTTTGAATCACGCTGTTAATCCTTCAAACATTCCACATGCACCTTTCCAATTCACAAAATTTACTTCGTTTTTCCAAGCTTTGTAAGTAAAATATGCTTTGACCATTCTAAAAATCAAGGTCCAAATAGGTATAGCTTGCCAAGGGCAAATACCGTGTTTGCGTAAAAATTGTGTCCAAGACTTCATGATACCATAATTTAATCTTCCAAAATAGTCTTTCGTAAGCCTTGAAGCAGGAATGAGATGCGTTAATTGTAGCAAAGGAGAAAACCCAACTTCATAACCTGCTTTTAAAACATGCATTACAATATCATTATCGCCACTTGAGCTCAAATCGTTTCCTTTTCGATCGGAAATTGTATGGAGTTGTTTTTCAATTTCGTTGATATAAAATTTCAAAGCATTTTTTCTAATGGCCATACCTGCACCTACGGGTGAAAAACTAGGATAAAGATCAACAACCTTCTTTTCAGCTTTGAAATTTGAAAAAACAAGCACCTCTCCCAGATTTCTTATTGCCAATTTCATCAGAGAATGTCTTTGCTTATAAGTGTGTGAATTTTATCAGGATCAAAAAAATGCTGTGATACCGCCTGAGATTGGTTACTTAGTTTCAACCAATTCTCTTTTTGACTGAGTAGCTGAAGAAAAACTTTTAACTTTTTACTTTCAAATTGACTTGAATAACCTTCCCATTTACTTTTTTGACACCAAATTGAAATTGCAGCATCTTCTGGCGCAACCACTATAATTGGTAAACCGGTATGGATAAACTGTGTGAATTTACTAGGAAAGCATGAATCTATCCATGGCATTTGTTCAGTTTTTTCTGGATATGCAACTAAAAAAGCATTGCAATTTTCATAAATGTATTTACAAGCGTCATAAGTAGTACTTTTTTGCTCATAAATTATGTTGTCACATTGCTTTTTAATTTTCTCTACATTTTCAGTTTGATTAGTAAGGATAAGTAATTTTCCATTGAGTTGTTTTAAAATTTTGGCAATTACAATCATGATTTCAACAACTTCATTGTAAAGTGTTCCTGCATAACCAATTATGGGAGCAATTGCAAAATTTTCTTTCCAAATGGGAGCAGCAAAATTCAGTTTTTCTGGAATTGGATAAATAACTTGGAATTTATTTTCCCAACCTTTCTTTTGGTACACCAATTGTTCAGAAACAGTCCAGATTTTAGTGGATTGATTGATGATTTCAAAGTTATGTATCTCAATAATTTTTTGCATTTGCTGATTTCCGTGATAATTCAACAGTTCAGCCCTATCATGATAAAACATAAATAATTTGATATTTAGAAACTGAGACAAAAAAGCACAGAAACCACTTAAGTAAATGCCATAAAGACAGCCAATAACAATATTTGGTTTATTTGATTTTATGAAGCTGAAAAGTTTAAGATATATAAGATAATATCTAACTTTTTTTAATAGACCAGTGGGTTTATATGGTGGATACCACCATTTTCTATTTGGCAATACAAAGGTATTCCATGATTTGGGTATTTCTGAATTTGCATTCTTCAGTCCAATTTCATTCACAACTACGCTGATCTTATAGCCATCTTGTTCGAGCAATTTCAAATGCCGATAGAATACAACAGAACTAGCTCCTGTGTTAACAGGAGGCATTTCACAAATAAATATTATTGATTTACTCACCTAATTTTTTGATGTAAAAACGTAAACTTCTTGCTATTTCAGAAATAACTATTCTTGAAAAACCCTTTAAAGTAGATTTTTTTTTTCGTAATTCTTTGGATATGAACTCGTTTCTTAAATTTGTATAATAGGGCTTAATGGTTGAATAGCTTTCATATCCATTATGTATTAAGTCATTTCTATATTCTTCAAAAAGTTGCAGGATATCTGGTCTATTAATAAAATTAATTCTATTTTGATTTTTGGCTACTATACTTGGTTTTATGGGATTGTATCCACTAAAATGAAAAAAAACTAAAGGATAAGTTTCAATAAAATATTTTGACTGATCGTTTAAATGTATATTTCTTTCATGTAGATTCCAATAAGCAACATTCAAACCTTTGTGAAATAGAACTTTAGTGTATTTTTCAAAATAAATTGGTACCAAATTCATCCACAATTGATCTACAAAATATCCTTCCTTTAGGTTGATAACGCAATAATTTTCTAATCTTTCACTC
>JBJXGB010000221.1:0-2861 GCA_046152935.1 Cytophagales bacterium | reverse complement strand
TCCTCACCCCGACCCTCTCCAAAGGAGAGGGAGACGGTGAAATAATGTATTAGGTATATTTTAGATTAAATCAAATTTGCGCAATTCGTGGCTAATTTTTTAAACAAAAAAGCCCCGAAATTTCGAGGCGTATTTTTATAATTCAATATCAAATTGGGTTAAGGATTTGAATTGTTTTAGTCTATCAATAACCTCTTCTTTTCCTAAATGTACCATTCTTTCGGTTCCAAATTTTTCAACACAAAAAGAAGCCAGATTGGAACCATAGATTATGGCATTTTTCATATTCTCGAAAGATATGTTACCGCTTTGTGTAATGTATCCTGCAAAACCGCCCGCAAAAGTATCTCCTGCTCCTGTTGGATCAAAAACTTCTTCTAAAGGCAAAGCGGGTGCAAAGAAAATCTGCTGGTCGTGAAACAACAATGCGCCGTGTTCTCCTTTTTTGATCACTACATATTTGGGACCCATTGCGTGGATTTTTGCTGCAGCTTTTACCAATGAATACTCGCCTGAAAGTTGTCTTGCTTCTTCGTCATTGATGGTAATTACATCAATGCGTTTTATTACATCTAATAATTCTGGCAAATCACAATCCATCCAAAATTCATAGTATCAAGAACAACCAGTTTAGGTTTGACCTCCATTTGGTCTAAAACACTACTTTGCACTAATGGATGTAGGTTTCCTAGCATCACTACATCGGCAGTTTTGAAATTTTGGGGTACTTTTGGTTGAAAATCGGCTAGTACATTTAACTCGGTTGCCAAAGTATCTCTGGTATTCAAATCATTGTGATACAAACCACTCCAGAAGAAAGTTTTTCCGCCTGTAACGACCTCAAGACCTGAAATATCTATGTTTTTATCAATAAATAAATCCAAATATTCTTGTGGAAAATCATCGCCAACGATAGAAACAATGGCGGACTCGAGATTGAAATTAGAAGCTGAAAGTCCGATATAGGTAGCGGCACCGCCTAAAATTTTGTCTGTTTTGCCGAAAGGCGTTTCAATAGCGTCGAAAGCAACGGTTCCAACAATCAATAATTTACTCATTCTGTATGTTTCAAATTAAGCGGCAAAGATAGATTTTTAGTTTAGAAGTTTAAAATGGTTTAAAAGTTTTAACCCAAATTACGCATTAGAAAAAAACAACTAAATTTGAGTCCAAAATCCTAATGCGTAGCATTAGAAAAATCAACACTATGGAATTCGATGTATCCTTTACCAATAAAGAGATTACGCCTTGGGGCGGTATGGTTTTTTTGAAGCAAATGTTGGATAAAATTGGCTTTAAAGACCAGATTTTAAAATGTGAAGATTTGCCACAACCGCAATCGAATCGAGGACATAAAGTAAGTGTTATTTTAGAAGCATTTATTGCCAGTATTTGGTGCGGTGCTAATAGATTTATGCATACCGAAGTAACCCGACATGATGTAGCATTGGGAAAGATATTTGATTGGCAAACCACTCCTGCACAAGACACCTATAAACGTTTTTTTAATAAATTTGATCAAACAACCAATCAAAAAGTAAGCGATTATTTTTATTCTTGGATATTTGATAATTTTAAATTTGACAACTTCACACTTGATGTAGATTCTTCCGTAATGACAAGGTATGGCAATCAAGAAGGAGCTAAAAAAGGATATAATCCAGCAAAAAAGGGAAGGTTATCACACCACCCATTAATTGCATTTGTCAATGATGTAAAATTGGTTGCCAATATGTGGCTTCGCAGTGGCAATAGTAGTTCTGCCAATAATTTTCTTTCGTTTTTAGAAGATACTTTATCCAAATTAAAGAATAAAAACGTGAGTCTAATTCGTTTAGATAGTGGTTTTTTCTCAAAGGAAATACTGGATTATTTAGAGCAAACCAATAGAAATTATATCATTGCAGCCAAGTTTAATCATCCTATCCAAAGAATAATTGACAAGTCAAATAACTGGGTTTTATTAGACGACGGCATAGAAATCTGTGAACAAACTTACCAAAGTGAATCTTGGCAGAAACCACGTAGACTGGTAGTTGTTCGTCAAAAAATTAAAGAAAGACCTGATGCTCCAGGAAAAATGTTGAGCCTCTTTCCTGAAGATGAAATCCATAGAAATTATCGTTATTCTGCCTACTTTACCAACTTAGAATTTGCTCCATCGGAAATATGGCGAATGTACCGTGGTAGAGGTGATGCAGAGAATAGAATTAAAGAATTAAAATATGATTTTGGCTTTGACAGCTTTAATCTAAATGGTTTTTTTCCAACAGAAGCAGCTCTTATATTTACAATGATTGCCTATAATCTCATGTCATTATTTAGAACGTTTGTGTTACAAGAAAAAACACAAAAAACATTAACTACGCTACGCTACAGAACTTTTGCAATTGGAGCCTATTTTGAAAAGCAAAATGACAAACTTGTACTAAAAATAGCGCTCAATAAAAAACGAAGAAATTGGTTCTCTGGTTTATGGAATTATCAAATGAATTATCCTTTTGAAATCTCTAATGCGTAATCTAGGATATACTGATTTCTTTCATTTGTGGTCTTGGTCAAAGTTTTGATTAAGTTTGTAAAAAATATATGATGAATAAAATTTCTAAAATTCTAGTGATGGTCGCCACTTGTTTGGTGATTGGTTATTTTTCTGGAATGGTAACTCGTTCAGCTATAACAACTTGGTATCCAACATTAGTAAAACCGAGCTTTAACCCACCAAATTTGATTTTTGCACCCGTTTGGACAATGCTTTATATTATGATGGGAATTGCGGCAGGATTAGTTTGGGACCGGATAGAGGACCAAAAAGGGGTGGTAAAAAATGCCTTAATTTTCTTTGCAGTTCAATTGGCTGT
>JBJXGB010000218.1:0-7106 GCA_046152935.1 Cytophagales bacterium | reverse complement strand
TCGTAACAAGGTAGCCGTACCGGAAGGTGCGGCTGGAACATCTCCTTTCTGGAGTCGATATCAGATCGACATTTACCGCTCTCTAATAAATACTCTCTATTCCCATTTTCATTCTAAGGTATTGATTGTCCTAGTATGCAAAAAAGTCGCCCAAAAGCGACTTTTTTGCTTCTATGGCTATCAGCACCATGAATCTAAAGCTACAAAAAAGAAGATACCGTCCGTTGAAGTGTGTCTAAGATTTTAGAAATAAAAAAAGGTCTGTTAAGTTTGAGTTGCGCAAAAACTTAAAAACAGACCTTCTGCTCCAATTAAACGAAGGTCAATTAGAGAGTGCAAAATACGAAGTACTACAAAAAGAAACTGGATTGAGCCCCATTGCCCTTTCGGCAGTTTTCGCTGGCAACTGAATATGCCTTGTTGGTGAAAGGAGGCATCAAAGGAGATCGGCATCAAGCCTTGTGCAACCGCAATTTAATCTTGTTCATATTTCATCAAAAATATATCTTTGAAGTCTATCACCAAATCAGACAAGGTTTTTACTTCAATCAAATCATCGTCTGCATACTTTTTATGTAAAACGTAGACTTCATCTACCAAATGGTGAACATCTTGGCAGGCAACTGCATTTTGTCGGCATCCATTACATTCAACTTGCGCTTTGTCCTCAGAAAAGCGAAGCGTTTCTTGGCGGGAATAGTGTCAGGTGGCAACACTAGACACCACAAGAAAAATTCGCTACGATTTAATAGAAGAGTTTTGCATGTCTCTTAATAAATAATAGCGAGAAAGAAGCCTATTACAACTAAGTATTGCCGAAATTGCCAATTAAACTAGGTGTTTTTTTGTGAATGGAAATTGAAAGTATATTAAAAGAACATGGCTTGAGGCTTACAAATGCCCGAAAGGAGATACTTTCGGCATTTTTGGAACGAAAATTTGCTATTAGTCACTCATTTTTAGAAGATTTGCTCCAAGCATCGCACGACAGGGTTACTATCTATCGAACACTCTATTCATTTGAAGAGAAAGGAATTATTCATAAAGTGCCTGATGAGGGAGGCGCAACGAAATATGCTTTGTGTAGCCAAACTTGCGAATCGCACCACCATCACGACAATCATGTGCACTTTAAATGCGAAGTTTGTTTGCAAACCAATTGTATAGAAGAAGTGATAATGCCTAATATTGTGCTACCAACGGGCTTCTTGGCCAAAGAAATGGGTGTGTTGGTCTTAGGAATTTGCAAAAGCTGCTACGATTGCTCAAAAAAATAGTAATTGAACTTAGCATAATTTCCTACAATCGATTCCAGGGCTGCCTATGTTTTCGAAGCCACCGTTTTTGTCTGCACTAAAATAAAGCTCAAACCGAACGGAAAACTTCGCAATTACTTCAATTTTTATACTAAGTGGGGAGGGCGCTCCTGACTTCACTTAATGCGATGGCAAGCTTTATTCAAAACCAGAAGCAAATGCGCTATTTCCCTTTGATCGCTTTTTTTATGGAAACCATGTGGTTAATAGCCTCTGGATCGGTTGGATATCTCTTCAAATAGATGCTTAAATCATCGTAAGCAGACTTGTACTCTCTCAAATCAAATTTAATAATGGCCCTATAATAATAAGCAATTTTCATTCCTGTATCAATTTGTATACATTGTGAAAAATCGTTGTACGCATTTTGATAATCAAATACCATCTCTTTATGCAACGCACGATTGAAAAAGGCCTCCGCGTTTTTAGGATTTTGTTCAATTTCGGTATTGAATTCCTGCATGGCCTCCTTATAATCCTCTTTGTTCCGCATTGCTTTGGTTGAAGAAAGCCCTTTGGGTACAAAACTTGGATTTATAGCTACTGCTTTGTCGAAATATTCTTTCGCCTTACTGTACATTTTAAGCTCCAAATACAAATCTCCTAATGTCTGGTAGGCTTCAAAATGATTTGGACTATAAACGAGTGCTTTCTCTAAATCCACGATGGCTATTTTCATTCTATTTAATCGCCACTCTGCCCTACCCTTAAAGTACAGATACTCGGATTCAGTAGGGTTTGCGAGGTATACTCTATTAAAATCATCCAAAGCCGCGTGATAGCTTCCTACTTCCAGAAGCGCTTTGCCCCTAATAAACAAAGCTTTTTCCCAATCAGGCTTCAAATCAATAGCATCAGTCAAAAAGTTTACTGCCAATTGATAATTGCCTACTTCAAAAGCAGTATTTCCTTTATTGAAGGAATCGTTGGCAGATTGGCCATAAATAGCTGAACAAATGATAGAATTCAACAGGAAAATGCTAATGGTTTTACGCATGGTGTGATTATAAGTTTAGGTTATTCATCTGATTATCAATAAATTACATAATGCTTTCAGTCTGCATCTGTTTGTCATAAATGGCTTTGTATTTTCCTTCCAAAGCTTGAAGTTCTTCATGGCTACCCGACTCTACTATTTGCCCATTATCAACCAAAATAATCTTGTCGGCTAATTTAGCAGATGAAACCCTGTGTGAAATAATAATGGTCGTTTTATCTTTCATAATCGACTTCAAATTATTGAGAATGACGTTCTCCGTTTGAGTATCGACTGCGGATAGACAATCGTCCAAAATCAAAATTTTAGGATTTCTTGCCAAAGCTCTTGCTATTGAAAGCCTTTGCTTTTGTCCACCAGAAAGTGTGATTCCGCGTTCGCCCAATTTGGTTTTGAATTTGTCGGGAAAATAAATGATATTTTCGTATAAATCTGCATCTTTTGAGGCTTTCAATAATACTGCACTGTCAATTTCATTCATCCCGAAGGCAATATTATTTTCAATGGAATCTGAAAACAAAAATACATCTTGAGGAACATAGCCAATTTGGCTTCTTAATGTATTGACATTCAGCCATTTCAATTCCAAACCATCTACCAAAACTTTACCCTCCGTTGGGTCGTACATTCTGCAAATTAAATTCGCAATCGTGCTTTTACCCGAACCTGTTGTGCCTAAAATAGCGATTGATTCTCCTTTTTCAACTTCAAAAGATATGTTTTGCAAAGCCACCGTGCCAGAATCTGGATATGTAAAACCCACATTATCGAATACAATATTGCCTTCGATAGCATGATCTATTTCCTTTTCAGAAACAATTTCAGTCTTGGTATTTAAGAATTCGTTGATGCGCGATTGCGAAGCCTGGGCTCTTTGCACGATGCTCGAAACCCAACCAAGTGAAGTAAAAGGCCAAGTAAGCATGGTGACATACATAATAAATTCAGCAATATTCCCTGGCGTGATATTTCCTGCAATTACCTCATTTCCACCAACATACACCACTATTACAATACTCAAGCCCACCAATGCCATTACCACAGGAGAGAAAAAAGATTGTATTTTCACCAACGACAATTGCTTTTCTCGGTACACATCGCTCTGCTTGCTGAAATTTTCAAGTGAGTCGTTTTCTCTAGCAAAGGCTTTGATTACTCTGATTCCAGAAAAGGCTTCTTGAACGAAAGTAGACAAATCAGAAAGGCTTTTTTGTATGGCAAGTGATCGCTTTTCGATAAGATTATTAACAAAATAGATCGTAAGTGATAATATGGGAAGTGGTAGTAATGTCCATAGCGTGAGTTTCACATTGATAGAAAGCATGACGGTCACGCAAAGAATTGACATAGTAATCAAATTCAGGCCATACAAAATGGCTGGACCAAAATACATTCGCACTTTACCTACATCTTCAGAAATGCGCGCCATCAAATCGCCCGTATTGTTCTTTCTGTAAAAACTCAAAGGCAGGGTTTGGTAATGGTTATAAATGTCGTTTTTCTGGTCATATTCTACCAAACGAGACATTACCACAATGGTCTGGCGCATGAAAAACATAAATACACCACGCAATAAAGCCATTCCTAAAATCACTAAACCATATAGAATAATATTGTAGGTAAACATTTGGTAAACAGCATCTTCATTTTTAGTACCTTTGTAAATGAAAACCAGATCGATCGTTTCTCTAACTAAATCGAAGGTATTTCGCACCATTTGTGCAGGAATAATGGCAAATGTGTTGGCAATAGTGACAAAAAGAATACCCAAAAGCAGTCGCCATTTGTACTTGAATAGGTATTTGTTGGTTTGTGAGAGGGCGTTCAAGGGTAGAAAATAGTTTTTTTTAAATATAATTCATTATTTGCTCAAGATTGTTGTGAAAAGTAGCAGAGGCAAAAATTTATCTGAATTTGAGCGGGACTTAAAGGTTTTGAATCGTAGCTGACCTAGCGTATTGTGCTCCTGAAGTCAAGAGGCATTTATGATTACTTGGATTTAAGCAGCGACTAATAAGGACTGATAAATACATTATCGCTGGCAAATTTCAATCACCACTATATAAAATTTTAGACCTAAAATTGCTTTTGAAAAGCTAAGATTACGACCACAAAGCTGGTGTTTTTTGCATTTGCATTAGCCAAACAATGAAAGAATTGAGGCGAAAGAATAGAAAAATCTATTTGACCAAAAAGACTTTGAGGTCTGACTTAGCTACCGCAAATTGGATTACGGACAATAATAAAGTTTTCTCCTTTGAAGAATCGCTGCTAAATTTGTACGGCAATCTTAGTTAGGCGCCTCAATTTTCCGAGTTTCTTAAACTAAGTGATATATCGAACGTTTTAGTTGGATAAGAAAGTAGGCCTGCTCACGGGCACCAAAATGGATAAAAAATATGAATAAATTGGCAGTTGTTTCAGGTGGAACAAAGGGAATAGGTAGAGCAGTCGTTGAAAAATTTGCCTCTCACGGTTTTGATATTGCTACCACAGCCAGAAATATCGAAGATTTGCAGCAGCTAAAATTAACGATCGAAACCAAGCATGCCAACGTAAATGTGCACTACATCAATGCCGATTTATCGGTCAAAACTGAGGTGACAAAATTTGCTGATTTTATCTTAGAATTAAACCAGCCAATAGCCTTGTTGGTAAATAATACAGGATTTTACACACCTGGACAAATACATAACGAGCCAGACGGCCAGCTAGAATTGATGCTAAATACCAATCTCTACAGTGCGTATCATCTCACCAGAGCATTGATAAAGAACCTATTGGCAGCCAAAAAGGGACATATTTTCAACATCTGCTCTACTGCAAGCATTACGCCCTATGTAAATGGCGGCTCCTATTGCATTTCGAAGTTTGCCATGTTGGGCATGAGCAAAGTGCTGAGAGAAGAAATGAAACCCTACAATATAAAAGTAACAGCTATTTTGCCAGGCCCCACCAAAACAGCTAGTTGGGATGGTGTAGATTTGCCAGAAGAGCGTTTTATACAAGCTACCGATGTGGCAGAGACTATTTTTTCGGCCTTCCAACTTTCGCCCGCAGCCAATATTGAAGAAATATTGATACGCCCTCAGCTAGGCGACCTTTGATTTTTTCGACCTAAACACCTTCTTCAAAGACGACCACCATCCCTTCGACTCCGTTTCATCGCCTTCGTAGTAGCCGGAGCCATATTTAGAATTGCGATAATAGCCATATTTGTATCCATAACCATAGTTTTTGCTGATGTCATAGTCGTTAAATATATAGGCTAGATTTTTGACAATGCCATTTTGCACCATCTCGTTGAGATCTTTCAAAAACTTAGTCTGGGTATAGCCATGCCTTACGATGTAAATATTAATATCGGAAAACTGCATGAGCGGCAAAGCATCTGTCACCAGCCCGATCGGTGGAGTATCAATTACGATATAATCAAAATCTTTTTTCAAATCCATTATTAACTCGAACATGCGAGGCGAAGCCAACAACTCAGCAGGATTGGGTGGAATAAGACCAGAAGAAATAAAATAGAAATTTTCTACCTCAGTATTCATTATTATTTCACCCATGGTAGCTTTATTTACCAAATAGTTACTCAAACCCATTTGTCCGCGCGTGTTTAGGTCCAGATATACTTTTGGCTTGCGCAAGTCGGCACCGATCAAGATTGTCTTTTTGCCCGACACAGCCAAGGCAGAAGAAATATTTACCGAGGAAAATGTCTTGCCTTCTGCACTCAACGAAGAGGTAATTAATATGATTTTCTGATCAGGCTTGGGCAAAAAATAATACAAATTTGCCCTTATAGATCGAAAGGACTCGGCCAAGCTAGATTTAGGCTTATTTACCATTATCATCTTTGTTTCATCAGAAATATGACCAATAGAGCCCAAAAACGGCATATTGCAGACCGCTATAATATCATCTTTTTCCATTATGCGGTAGTTGCTAATATATTTGAATAATACAAAAGCAAGCGGCAGCATCAAAGCTAATATCAAATAAGTAGAATATACTTTTGATGCCACCGGGTAAGGCACGCCACTTACAAACGCCAAGTCGATTATTTTGGTGTCAGACACGTTTCCGGCCCTTGTGATCGCCAATTCCGATTTTTTCTTCAGCAAAATATTATACAACTCTTCGTTTATTTTGTATTTACGCTTCAAGTCGATATAGTTTCGCTCATTATCCAAAATACTAGAAGTGAGTTTGGTCACTTGCTCTATTCTATTGTTGATGTCCTTGTACAGCAATTGATTAGAATTTTCAATGTTTTTTATTACCTCGATCATATTTTTCTTTACCTGGTTTATTTTGTTTTCGTTGTCGATTCTAAACGGGCTTTGCAGATTTTCAGTCTTAAAAACAGTATTTTGCTTCATTTTTAACTCGCCCAATTGCACCAAAAGCTGGTTTAAATTAGGGTCGGTAATGCCTATGTTTGATGGAGCTACCAGATCGGTGTAATCTGATTGCTTCACCAAATATTCTTTCAGATAGTCGAAATAGCGTTGGTTCAAAGCATATTTGGCTTTTTCCTCTTCCAACAATTCCAATTTTACAAACCGTTTTTCTGCAATGACCTCTACATTAGAGCTGTTGAATTTTTTACGGTACAGTATCATTCGGTTTTCCAACACAGCCAAAGTATCAGAAATTAATCCAAGTTGGTTGTCGATAAATCCAATGGTTCGTTCTTGGGTTTGGTTTTTGTCATTTAGGCTAATTTTTACAAACGATTGGCAATGGATATTGATAAAATCTTTCTCTTTTTCTATGCAAGTGCCTTG
>JBJXGB010000210.1:0-15277 GCA_046152935.1 Cytophagales bacterium | reverse complement strand
ATATGTTGCTTACGCTTTGCATTTTGCCCACGATAAACCCAAGTAGGTAAGTATTCTACATTTTTTATAGCAATTTTATTCCTAAGTTTATTTTTAATTAAATTTATCGAAAGCATCACCCCTGCATCAGTATATCGCCAATATTGATTAGAAATAAAATTGCCTAATGAATAGGCTATAAAACAACTATCATTGGTAATTGTATCTAAAACTGTAAACTTGGTTTTACCCACCACATGCGGATGCGCCCCAATTATCAGTAAAGCCCCTGCATTTTTAGCCCATTCTACCGCGTTTTTCTGTGCTTTTGTTATATCTCTCTCATTTTCTAGCCCAAAGTGATAATAAACCAATACTGCATCCGCTCCTTGTCTTTTTGCTAATTTTATCTCATTTATTACTTTTACAGAATCTATAACATTGAGCATAAACTTGTGTTTTTTTGTTGGATAAGAACCATTTGTGCCATAAGTATAATTCAAAACGGCAAGCTTCAATCCCTTAATATCCACTATTCTTACATCTCTACTATCAGATTCGGAAATAAATGTGCCCGTATAATCCAATTGGTTTTGCTTGATTATCTTTAAGGTTCGCATCATGCCTTTTTCTTGGGTGTCCATGCTGTGGTTATTGGCAGTCACCAGCATATCGAAACCCGCATTTTTTAAAGCTGTGGCAAAAGCATCGGGCGAATTGAAAGCTGGATAGCCTGCAAAAGGCACTTTATTGCCTGCAAAGGTGGTTTCTAAGTTTCCAATGGTATAATCAGCATCTTGCAAATACGGTTTTACGTATTGAAAACTAGGGTTGAAATCGTAAGTACTGTCGTCTTTTTTAGCATTATTCATCTGCGGCTTGTGGCACATCAAATCACCTACCAAATTGATGCTTACATTAATTAATGAGTCTGAAATGGTGTCTTTTTCAGCTACTTTATTGAATTTGAAATTCAAAAAAGGGAGTTTGGTGCTAGAATTAGCCGAATCTTTTACCGAACTATCACTAACTGAAACATTGCTCTTTCTCGCACAATTGTAAATGAATAGTGTTAAAATAATTGCCAAGAAAAAGCACTTGATAGCTGTGTTAGATTTTTTGTTCATGGCAAAATGAAAGTTTGTATTGCTAGATTTACTACACAAGAAAGGCTGCAATACTTAAATATCGCAGCCTTTCACAAGCTAAAAATAAGCAAAAGAAACGACTTATTAGTTCAAACTACATAATTGTCGTTGTTTTCTGAAAATTATTGTTTTGTATCAACAGAGACAGCAACGGTTTTGGCTATCTCTTCTTTGATTGGCGCTGCCTCTTGTTTAGCTACTTTTCTTACACTTTTAAAATTCGATTTGTAGTTCGCACTTGCTTGCATTGGATGTACTACTATTTCTACAGGCAATATTGGCAAAGATCCACCATTATTGCTCACTTTTGCGAAGGAATTTTTGTAGTTTGCAGCATTTTCGCCAACAATTACCTCGTCATTGTGATTGAAAGATTGGGTTTTATCCAAATTATTCTCCTTTGCCACTTTTGCATGATTTGGCATTTTGTAGTTATGTGTCGAATACATAGAGTTGTATTTAGGCTGTGCAAATGCCACATTTGCTGCAATAATTGTTGAAAATATAATGCTTAGCGTTTTCATAATTTTATTATTTATGGTTGTATAAATTGTTGTTTATTGACGATACAATTTTACAAGCTTATTCAATAACAATTATCATTAAAAATGCTGGTTTTTCTCTACGTATTTCTACTTACTTATACTTATATATGGTTTAAAATGAGAAATAATCTATAAATAAGTATTTAATTTTGGTTTTCAAAAATGAAAACTCGTTTTTAGGCTATTTTTCGTTGAGCAATTTTCTTTCAATTGCTGACTTTATCAATTCAGCCGTATTTTGTGCTTCAAATTTTTTAAGCAAATTCATTCTATGGGTTTCTACGGTACGAACACTTATAAATAATTTATCGGCCAATTGCTTGGTACTCAGTCCGTCAGCTACGTATTGCAATACTTCCAATTCACGTGGCGTTAGGTCTATTTTCTCCTTTTCATTATCCTTCAACTCCACCAAAGCTTGTGCCAAAAGAGCGGATACTATTGGACTAAAATATTTTTTACCTAAAGCCGCATTTCTTATGGCAACTAATAATTCATCTTTCTCAACATTTTTAAATAAGTATGAATATGCCCCAGCTTGCACGCAATTCAACAAATATTCGGGCTCTTCGTGCATAGAAAGAAACACTATATTAATATCGAAATTTTGTTTTTTTATTTCAATGGCAGTTTGAATTCCGTTCATTTTGGGCATGGTAACATCGAGCAAAACCACTTGAGCTGGTGTAGACGGCAATATTTCCAAAAGTTCTAATCCATTTTCTACCTCTGCAACTATTTCAATGTCGGCTTCCGAATTTAGTAGCGATTTCAAACCATCTCGTACCAAACGGTGGTCGTCTGCAATTATCAATTTAATAGTTTCCATATTAAGATTTAAAATTCTATTTTAAGTTGGAATACTTACCGTTATTTTCGTGCCAACCTCAATTTGAGAATTTACCTCAAAAGTACCACCAATGAGCAAAGCCCGCTCTTTCATATTTCTTAACCCATTTGAAGTAATATTATTTTCAAGTATTTTTTCAACTTCAAATCCAATGCCAAAATCTTCAATACACAACACAATTTGTTCTCTTTTTATGGTTAAATTGATATTAACACGGCTAGTTTTGGCATATTTTTGTATGTTTTGAATGGCTTCTTGCGAAATGCGATACAAACATATTCGTTTCTCAACATTTGGTTCATTAGCAAAATCCGACATTGTAAATGTAAATTCAATCGCCAAATCTACATTTTTGATCAATGCTCTTATGGCACCTTTTATTCCAAAATCGTATAGCACACTGGGCACCAAATTTACCGCCACTCGCCTCGTTTCTTGTATTACTTCATCGAGCAACAGCTTTGTAGATTTCACCACAGCATTTTCAGCATCTAATTCCTGCACTTTAAATTTTAAAGCCGTTAGCATTTGACCAATGCCATCGTGCAATTCCATCGAAATTCGCCTGCGTTCATTTTCTTGCCCCTCAATCAATGAAATGGTTTTTACTATATTTTGATGTTCAACCTGTTGAGAAAGTTTTTGCAGTTGATTTCTCATTTCTATTAATGCATGCCCTAAAATATCATCATTGCCAAGCGGTGAATATTGTACAGAAAAATTGCCAGAACCAATTTCACGGGCAAATTCAGCAGTTTTTTTCAATGAATCGACCAACAAATTGAGCGAAATAATTATCTGGCCAATCTCATCATTATATTCAATTTCTAGCTTTTCATTTGGCAATATTCCTTGCGATAACTGCCTCATTTTCAAGTTCATATCTGAAATAGGCTTTGAAATTTTACTCGATAAATATAAAGTGATGGCCAGCAATAAAATGCACATTACTAGCCCAACTGCTATCATTTTTTGGTGCAGTGCTTGCACAGGCCGCATGGCCTCATCGTAGTCGATTTCTGAAAGCAATACCCAATTTAAAAAATCTATTTTTAGTGGTGAAAAGCAACTCATAACTTCAATTTTTCTATAATCTTTGAAGATTCCTCTCCCACCTTTGCCATTTAATGCACTGGTGACACCAGGAGTAGAAACTAATATTTTCTTTTCGGCAGCATCGTTTATAAATCTCGAAATACTTCTTATATTATACTCATTATCAACTACATACGATTCGCCAGTTTCGCCCATTCCAGATCGCTGTGTAAGAATATTGTTTATTTCATCAGTATTGAATTTCACTAAAATATATCCCATCAACGATTCGCCATAGTCAAATACTGGGGCGATAATAATGACATATGGATTTGAATTTTGCTTAGATAAATAAGACAAATCGCTAAGTGTAGGCTTTAGATAACTATTTATTGCTGTTTTTTTGAGTTTTGGATTAAAAAAAACAGTATCTGCTATGTTTTTACCCAAATAGCCATTTTGAACAGAGGTGTAAATAATTTCTCCTTTTTTATTTATCAACCACACATTTTGATAATGGTTTGATTCTTTAAATTGATAAAATGAATTGCCGAATAAAGAATCTGTACTTGAATAGGCTTTGCTTTTGCTTCCATAATTTCTCAAACTAAAGTCTAATTCACTAAAAGTCAATTTTGTAGAGTAAAATGAGTTAAAATGAGCAATATTGGTTTTCTGATTTGAAAAATAACTTTCCAGCCAGCCTTTTTTAAGGTTCATTACCGAACTTAGTTGGTCGTGTGTGCGAGAAATTATTGCACTTTTGGTGGATTGGTAATAAAAAAAATACACAACCACAAGCATGGCAATGCCAATCGACAAATAAGAAAAAATAAGTTTTTGGCTAATCGTAAGATTTTTTATAAAAAAACTCAAATCTTCTTTTATTTGAACGAAAATGATTTTTTACATTTTTATACAAATTTACAGTTAATTGCAGGGAATAAAAAGTGTAAATTTTGTTCCAATCCCAATTTTAGATTCCACTTCAATTTTACCCTTCAGAGTTCGCACCGTTTCTTTTACAATATAAAGCCCCAAACCTGTACCCACTTTTTTGTCGTGAGCTCTGTAAAACATGTTAAAAATCTTGTCTAAATGTTCGACACCAATACCAATTCCATTATCTTCAATCGTAATAACACTTTGATTATCAATATCTTGTGCTGTAATTTTTACAAAGGCATTGTCAATATCTGCGTGATGGTACCTAAGGGCATTGGAAAGCAGGTTTGAAAGTATAATTGCAACTCTTTTCTGATCTGTACTCAAAACGAAATCCTTACTATAATTGGCATAAATTGGGATCGTTTTGGGATTTTCATATCTGATATCTTCAATAATTTCATTAATCAAATCAAATAAATTGATGGGCATAATTTCAAGCTCCATTCTTGAATTTCGAGAATAATTGATTATGTCTTGTACAAATTTATCTAAGTTATTGATGCTTTTCTCCATCCTTTTGAGATACTGCTCCTTTTTTTCTTCCTCGGCATCAATTCTGAAAAGCTGTAACAAACCCAACATCGATCGCAAAGGGGCACGAAGATCGTGCGAGGCACTGTAAACAAATCGATCCAATTCGGCATTTATTTTTTGCAATTCCTCATTCTGCTCTTTAAGCTGCCTTTCAAATGTCTTTCTTTCCGAAATATTACGATTCACATCAACAATATACTTTTGATGATTCATTTCAAAAGCAGATGCTGTTACTTCGATATCGATTTTGGAGCCATCTTTGCACCTACCAACAGCTTCGTATACACCTGGAGCAGGTTCGCCAAGCAATCTTAATTCTCCAAACTCGCGCATCATTGCATCAGACTCCTCCGACTGAATAATAGAAATATTCTTACCAATTAATTCCTGTCTGTCGCTGAAACCATACAACTTCACAAAGGCATCATTGACATAGATTATCTTCTCATTCATTTCCACGGCCATTCCATCGCGGGCTACATTGAAAATGGTGCTAAACCAATCCTCCTTCTCTTGTATCTCATTTCGTCTATTTACAGTATCAGTAATATCTCTGATAATAAACAGCACTTGGTTGTGGTAGACAGGTGCAATTCTGGCTTCAAAAAACACCAATTGATTGTCAATTTCTACCGAATATTGCAAATACTGTAAATCATTAAATTTCAATGCATTATCAATTACAACTAGGCATCTTTCTGCAAGTTCAGCCGTGAGAAAATCGGCAATATTTTTCCCCAAAAGCTCATTGAAAGGCTTTACCAATATTTTTTCATTGCCGCAAAGCATATCAATGTACTTTCCTTCGCCACTTATGATTAAAATAGTATCTGGTATGGCATTGATAAGCGACTGGGAGGCTATTTGCTCCGCACCAATGGTTACTCGCAAATTCGCATTTTCCTTTTCAAGAAAATTAATTTTTTCGAGTGCCTGTTTTAAATCAAATTCGGTATTAGTCTCAACCAAACAATTTTCCACAATGAGTTAGTTTTGCTTTTGCAGAATAAAGCTCTCTGCAAAAATATGATACGATAAAATATCTCTAGTTATAAAAATATAAATTTTCTAAGTACAATGGGCTGCAATGTATGTTAATTGCAAAAAAATTGTAATATTATATTGATCTGGTACAAGTATATGAGTAGAAACACTCAATTATTATTGCTTTTCAGTTTGTACATTTGCAGTCAATTTATACAATCATTGGTTACATGAATATTCAAACAATACTTCAAAATAGGATCGCAGAAGCCTTAGAACATACATTTTCGTCTGGTGTGGCTGCTGAAGATATTAAATTGCTGCCTACAAGAAAAGAATTTGAAGGTTCTCATACTTTTACCACATTTCCTTTAGCGAAAGAAAGCGGCCTGTCTCCAGAAGAAATTGGCAACAAAGTAGGCACTTATTTAATAGCAAATGCAAAGGAAATAAAAAGCTACAACGTAGTAAAAGGCTTTTTGAATATTGTGTTGAAAGATGAAATACTCATTCAGTTTCTCAATAACGTGGCAATGGCAGATTCGTATGGTCAATTGCCTGATAATGAACAAACTGTGATGGTAGAATTTTCATCACCAAATACAAATAAACCTTTGCATTTGGGGCATTTGAGAAACAACTTTTTAGGCGATTCGATGGCTGCTATCTTGAAAGCCAATGGATATAAAGTAATAAAAGCCAATTTAATCAACGATCGTGGAATTCATATTTGTAAATCAATGTTGGCATATCAGAAATTTGGTAATGGCGAAACTCCACTTTCAAGCGGCACAAAAGGTGACAAACTAGTTGGTAAATATTATGTAGAATTCGACAAACAACTTAAAAATTTGGCAGCAGATTTGGTGCTAAAAGGCTGGTCGGAAACAGACATAGAAAAAAAACATCCTTTGTTGATTGAGGTGCAAGCAATGCTTTTGAAGTGGGAAGAAGGCGACAAAGAGGTGATCGATTTATGGAAAAAGATGAATGGATGGGTATACGATGGTTTTGCAACTACATACAAAAATATTGGCATTTCTTTTGACAAATATTATTATGAATCTAACACCTATCTACTTGGTAAAGAGGTAGTTGAAGAGGGTTTAGCATCTGGCGTATTTTTTAGAAAACCAGACAATTCTGTTTGGATCGATCTTACCAACGAAGGCCTTGATGAAAAATTAGTATTGCGAGCTGACGGCACTTCCGTGTACATCACTCAAGATTTGGGCACAGCCGATTTGAAATTCAAAGATTTTAATTTGAACAAATCCGTATATGTAGTTGGTAATGAGCAAGATTACCACTTTGTGGTATTGAAACACATTATGAAAAAACTGGGTAGAACTTACGCAGATGGCATCTACCATTTGTCGTATGGCATGGTCGATTTGCCCCAAGGAAAGATGAAATCGAGAGAAGGAACAGTAGTGGACGCAGACGATTTGGTGCAAGAAATGGTAGATACGGCCGAGCAAATGACGAAAGAATTGGGTAAGATTGATGGTTTTACAGAGGCACAAGCAGAGGCATTGTATCATACAGTGGGCTTGGGCGCATTAAAATATTTTCTCATAAAAGTAGACCCTAAAAAACGAATGCTGTTCAACCCTGCCGAATCGATTGATTTTCATGGACATACAGGACCATTCATACAATACACTTATGCAAGAATAGGTGCCATTTTAAGAAAAGCCGCCACTCTAAATATTGTGGCTAGTAATTTGCAAGGTACTGAATATCAATTGAAACCAACGGAGCGTGAAGCTTTGGTATATTTGCTCAATTATGAAAAAGTACTAAAACAAGCCGCAGATGAATATTCGCCTTCACTTATCTCTCTTTATGTATACGAATTGGCAAAATTATACAATGGCTTTTATGCAGAAGTTTCGATTTTTCAAGAAACCGATTTGAAAGCATTGCAATTTAGAATTTCGTTTTCTTTTGCTATTGCCAAAACAATCAAAATTGGAATGCGGTTGTTATGTATCGATGTTCCCGAAAGAATGTAAAAAAATATTTTCAACTCTAAATTTTATAAGTATGTCAAAATCAACACTTTACACTTCCCTACTCTTTTCTGTAGCTGTTATTCTTAATGGCTTTTCTAAACCAAATAATCCCAATGCAGCTCCCATGAAATCTTTTTATGAATTCAAATTGAACGACATCAATGGTACACCCATCGATTTTTCTGTTTATAAAGGTAAGAAAGTTTTGATTGTAAATGTGGCTTCGCAATGTGGCTACACCCCGCAGTACAAAGATTTGGAAGAATTGCACGAGAAATATGGCAAAAAGATCACCATTTTAGGTTTTCCAGCCAATAATTTTGGGGGTCAAGAGCCTGGCACAAACAAAGATATTGCCAGTTTCTGCACCAAAAATTATGGAGTAAAATTTCAAATGTTTGAGAAAGTATCTGTGAAAGGCAGCGATGCTTCGCCATTATATTTGTGGCTTTCGAGTAAAGACCAAAATGGCTGGAATGATAGCGAGCCAACTTGGAATTTTTGCAAGTATTTGGTGAATGAAAAAGGAGAATTAATTAAGTTTTTCAAATCGGGTGTAAACCCAATGTCGAGCGACATCACAGATTTATTGAAGTGATAACATTTTTGTGAATAAAAAAGCCCTTCAATCTCAATTGAAGGGCTTTTTTTGTGCGGGCGGAGGGACTTGAACCCCCATGGTTGCCCGCTAGATCCTAAGTCTAGTGCGTCTGCCAATTTCGCCACGCCCGCAGCTAATTTGCGTTGGCTATACCAAACGGGATGCAAAATTAAATATATTTTCATCTTTAGCAAAATAAAATTAAAATTAACTCTCCTCTTTATAATAAATCTTATAAAATTTCATTCCTGTAGTTTCATCTACTCCTTTTTCAATCAATTCTTTATTGCCATGTATATAGATATGGAAATTCTTGTCAAGCTTTAACACACTTTTAAAAACACGGGCTTGCTTTTTTACCGCTCTTTCAGAAATGTCAAATTCATCCACTATAGATACATCTCTTTCTTTTTGAAATCTGGATTTGTAGTCTTTAAATGACTCAATCAATTGAGTCTCTTGAATTACATCATTTGTGAATTCATTGAAGTCAAAGTTTTCCTTTTTCTTGAAAAAATTTACTGAACGATTTAGCATATCGATTTGATCTGTTTTCTGTACTTCAAACTCAGCAGGCATTTGCTCTGTCACAAAGTTTTTGCACAAGTCTAAATAGTTGTTTGTATAATGGTAACCATCTTTTCTGGGAATTACATTTAAGAACTTATCTTTCCAATATTGAGCCTCAGAGCCTCTATTCAGATTGTCAACAATGCAGACCCTAAACCCTTTTTCTTTATCTGTATTAAAGATCAAACATCCTTTATCTAACTTATTGATATTGATGCCATTATCGGTTTCAATATCGAAGTTATCGACCACTTGATTTACCTTTAAAAAAGTTTCCTTAGTTTCAGATTTGAATAAGCCAATGGCATCAGTAGTTTCGTCATCTAACTTTATTCCTATGAAATAAACCAAATAAAACTCCCCACTTTTTACATTTGGATGCGTAGATTGCTCATACAAATGCTTGGTGATGTTGATGGTTTGCAAGTAAAATGAATCTGGATCAGCAAATACTTTATCACAATAATTGTAAATCTCATTGAGATTCAAATCAGTTTCATGTTTGAAATGAAAGTATTCTTGGTTCTTAAATGGTTGCAAAAAATACTTTTTGAGTAATTCAGAGAGATTATCTTCTGCTATCGAAATAGTAGATTTCGACAATTTAAAACCCTCTTCTTGTGATTTATTGCCTACAAAATGGACGACCAATTGGTCAATTTGTGCTTCGCTGGTTAACAGCATATATGATGAAGTTTATTTATGAAGTAATTATAAGAAATATTATTTGAAATGGACAAATTATACTAATGAGGTATCAGTTTCTTAGCTTTTAGTAAAGATTTGAATGATAAATAATATTTTATTATGGTGTTGTTTGGAATAAACTGAGGTTGACGCTTACTGGTAGTTCGAATCAAAAATTACAATTCCCTTCCGCAGTTGGAGAATTGCCGATCGATTTATTATTGCTTTTTTAGTCAAAATTCGCGTATTTTGATTAACAATCAATTCTTATAATGTTTAGAGATACATTTACGCCCACTTCTGAAAATCCTTCTTATGAATTTCCCAAAGAAATGTACGGAAAAGAAGTAGTCATAGAAGATAAAAAAGAGGAAAGCAATATTGGTAAAGAAGTAAAAACGTTGGCAGATGTATTGCCCGAAGAATTGCTTAAAAATGACTGGTTGAAAGATGTGCCTTATATTCCCGATTTCCCAAGTATTGAAGAGATAAGAAAAACTGCTTGGCGCGACCCATGGAAAAAATAATTTTGGATACCAATATTTTGATTGAAATGTCAAAATCCAATATGGAAATAATACATAAAATCACAAACTATAATAGGGATACAATTTTCATTACTTCCATAATTTATGTAGAATATTTGAATGGTGTTTTTAATAAGGAAACTATGCCTCAAGCCAAAAAGCTTCTTCAAAATTTTAAAACATTGCATTCTAATGTCGAAACTGACAATATTTTTATCCAACTTTTTGAGAAATATTCATTAAGTCACAAGCCTAGCATACCCGATATGTTGATAGCATCTTCAGCCATATACTATAATGCCAAACTTTTTACGCTCAACAAAAAGGATTTTACATTCATTGAGGGCTTACAGCTATTCGTTTAAACGAAATTAGTTTGGATGTTTTGAGAGCATTAATCAGCGTTAAGGTATATAGTATTTACAAATAAACAGCTTTTAATACCATTTTATATTGCAAAAGTGCCAATAAGCCAACTATTCTATGCCTATTCCCAGTTTATTTGTACATTATTGAGATTATCCAATTAATTCAATTACTTTTGCAAAATACTTTTGAAATATCCCCCCCCTTGCTGTCACGCAAGCCTTGATGTTTTGAAAGACATCAGTTCAATTTACACAACATATTTTAATGACCACAGAAATTAAGTTTTCAGACATGTCTTTGTCTGAAGAAATTCAATCTGCCCTAAAAGACATGGGCTTTGAAACGCCATCTCCTATTCAAGCCCAAGCTATTCCTATTTTGTTGGAAGGCCGTGACGTGATCGGACAGGCACAAACAGGTACAGGTAAAACAGCCGCTTTCGGTATTCCTCTTATAGAAGATATTGACGTAACCAATCGTAAACCACAGGCTATTATCCTTTGTCCAACGCGCGAACTAGCTATGCAAGTAGCTGAAGAAATCAAGAAATTAGCCAAATATAAAAGAGGATTGAGAGTAACGCCAGTTTTTGGAGGCGCTTCTATCGAAAAACAAATCTCTGATATTAAAGCTGGTAGCCAAATCATCGTTGGTACTCCAGGTCGTGTAATCGACCATTTGCAAAGACGTACTTTGGATTTGACACAAATAAGAACTATCGTGTTAGATGAGGCTGATGAAATGTTAAACATGGGCTTTATTGAAGATATTGAAAATATTTTAACAACCATTCCAGAAGAAAGACAAACAGTGTTTTTCTCAGCTACTATGCCAAGACCAATTTTGGATCTTACAAAAAGATTCCAAAATAACCCTGAATTAGTGAAGGTTACGCAAAAAGAATTGACTGTTTCTAACATCGAACAATTCTATTACGAAGTAAAATCTGGTGCAAGAACCGAAGCCATGACTCGTTTAGTAGACATGTACGGTCTAAAAATGATGCTTGTATTTTGCAATACCAAAAGAGGCGTTGACGAATTGGTAGAAGAGCTACAAATGCGTAATGTAATGGCAGAAGGAATACATGGTGATTTGCGTCAAACACAAAGAAACAATGTATTGGCTAAGTTCAAAACTGGTGTTATTACCATGTTGGTAGCTACAGATGTGGCTGCTCGTGGTATTGATGTATCTGGTCTTGATGCCGTATTCAACTACGATATTCCTTTAGATCAAGAAAATTATGTACATAGAATAGGTAGAACTGGTCGTGCAGGTAGATTAGGTAAATCTTTTACTTTCATTACTGGAAGAAAAGACATCCAAAAACTACGTGACGTAACCAATTATACCAAAGCACCGATTGCCAAAGGAGAAATCCCAACTGCGGCTGAAATTGGAGAGTTTAGAAAAAAACAATTTGTTGAATTGGTAGGTAACACTATTTATGCCGATAAATTGAATGACTACCAAGATATGGCTACTGCGCTTTTGGAAGCTCACCCAGCTGCTAAAAATGTAGTTGCAGCCTTATTGAAATTGCAAATTGGTAGCATTGTAAAAAATTATGCGGACGAAGATTTCGCTTTACCAACAGGTGGAAGAGACCGTGGTGGAGACAGAAGCGAAGGCAGAAGCTACGAAAGATCTGACAGAGGAAGCGACAGAGGTGAAAGCCGTGGACGTGACCGTTTTGATAGAAACGACAGAGGCGATCGTGGTGGCGAAAGAAGAGAACGCAGTTCTAGTTTTGCTTCAAGAGAAGGAGGTGAAAGAAGAGAGCCAAGAGCCCGCAACGAAAGTGCTAGCAATGCCAATATGGTTAAATTATTCATCAATGTTGGTAGAAACCAAAATGTTCGTCCAGGCGACATAGTAGGTGCTATAGCTGGTGAAGCTAGAATTGACGGAAAAATGATTGGGGATATTGATATTAAAGATAAATTTTCATTTGTATTCATTCCTAAAGACCTTGTAGGTACGGTGATGGACAAAATGAATGAAAACACCATCAAAGGCCACAGAGTAAATCTGGAAGTGGCTGGAGCAAATCAATAGTTCCGATTGTAGAAAAATAAAAAAAGCCGCTGAAAGTAAAATTTTTCAGCGGCTTTTTTTGTGCATCCATTAATGCTATGTGATAAATCCTAAATTTAGTTGCCAAGAAACAAAAGATAAAAATTGTATATTCGCATTATGGAAACTGAACCTTATTTAAAAGCCATTTATGTGTATAATAGCTACGCGGACAGGCATTTTGAGATCAATTTTGAGGCTGAACGTAATGCTGAAAAACCTTTTCGACACTTAATTTTAACTGGCAAAAATGGAAGTGGTAAAACTACTATTTTGAAGTGCATAAATGAAGAGCTGAATAGTTTTTTTACTGATACCTTGATTGATTCTCTTTATTTCAATCCTGAAAGAAATAATGGTGAGCCTTTGCCAAAAGTAATTGAACCCAAAGTAGAAATTCAGTATACCAAATTGCCAAATACCAAGGAATGGATATATGTGGCACTGGGTAGTGTTAGAAAATTAATTGTAAAACCAGCTATTCGAGATCAGCAAATTAATTATCAGACTTATAAAGATCAAAATGCTATAAAAGTAAAAGAGAGAAAAGATTTGTTGGTGCAAAGAATGTCTTTAGAAGCTCAAATAGATTCAACTTCAAAACATATAATCAATTTAGAAACCAAAATAAAAGATACAAAACGACAACTTCTTAGTGATTTGGATGTCAATACTCATATTTCATTAAACAATCAATTACAAAGCTATGAATCTCAAAGACAAAACACCATTAATTCGTTAAATGGTTATAATTCACAATTACAAATATTTTCTGGTTTAATTGAAAGTGGCTCACCACTTCCAGATTTACCAGTTGTTAATTTAGCATCTGAATGGTTGCAATTTTTAGTAAATAGAAAAATAGAACAAGCTTTAGCCATTGCTGGTGAAGAAAAGGAAAAAGCTGAAGGATTAACAAAATGGTTTGAAGAATTTAGATACAATCTGGGTGAGATATTTGAGCAACCAGATTTAAAATTGAAGTTTGATAATGAAAAATTGAGTTTTTATCTTCAATTACCAAACCAAGAAAAATTTGATCTCAATCGCCTTCCAGATGGTTTCTCTTCCTTTTTATCCATCGCTGCTGAAATTTGGCTTGCAATTGAATCCTCAAAATTAGAATATTCAGTTAACGAAAATCCAACAGGAATTGTAGTAGTAGATGAAATTGAAAACCATTTACATCCAAGTTTGCAAGAAAAAATATTGCCATTTTTAACTGGTTTATTCCCTAATATTCAATTTATTGTGGCAACACATTCACCAATAGTAATTGCGAGTATTACAAATGCAACAGTTTTTGATTTATCCACTAAAGAAATTAGAAAAGATGCAGCTGGTGATAGTATCAATTCGTTAATGATGAGTCATTTTGGTCTGGAAAGTCCTTACTCAGCTATAGCGAGGAAATTTATTGCCAAACTTGAAGATGCAACAAAAAAGAAAGATGAGGATGCTTTTGAGAAAATTGTTGAAGAAAATAAGGAGCTAATCACTGATTCGTTAAACCTTGAAGTGGAATCGCTAAAAATGGATTTGGAAAATGATTAATCTTGAAAGAAGAAAAGAGATTCCTGCTTCATTATTGAGACAAAATCCATCTTATCGAGCAGCCGATATTCTTCAGGCTTTTGATGAAGACTTTCATTCCAAATGTTATTTGACTGAATATAAAGCACCAGCTAATTCACATTTTTTTGAAGTAGATCATTTTATCTCACAAAGCGAAGCACCTGAATTAGCTTATGAATGGACTAATTTGTTCCCCATTTATGAATCAGCGAATAAAATTAAACCTAAAAAGACTCCTGAAGGAGGTTATTTAAATCCTTGTTATGATGATGTAGAATCTGAAATTATTTATTCTTATTCTTCAATAACAAGTGAAATTACTTTTAAAGCTAAGAATCCCATTAATACTAAGTCTAAAAATACAGTAATTTTATTGATGACTTTGCACAATGGGAGAGAAAATGAAGATTCAAAAATGAAAGCAAAAAATTTGCAAGCTTTAATAAATGAAAAATCAATTCAGGTTTCGGAATTGATTACAAATTGGAAGCGAGATAAATCAAATGAGGCTATAAATAGAAAATTAAAAGAAATGCTGTCCAGAAAAAGTGCTTTCACCATGTTACTCCGTTCAATGTCTATAGTTCGAAACAATATTCCTCAAAGCATGCTAGATTAATCTAAACATCTAACCATTCTGAGGTGCGTTTTGATAAATTTCATCAACCCCAGCCGTTTTTCAAAACCCTTCGGTAATTTTCGAAGCAAATAGCCTCAATTCCACTTTCGGGAATATTTGCAGTTCGCATTTTGGCTACCAACTCATCCATAAAATTGGCTCCAAGCAAATCGGCTGGTACTTGCGTAAAACCATCTAAATCAGAACCT
>JBJXGB010000206.1:0-4483 GCA_046152935.1 Cytophagales bacterium | reverse complement strand
AGAAAATAGTATTAATTTCAACTTTCTAAAGTTCAACGTTAATGGGAACAACAAGACGCAAATTCAGCACAGATTTCAAGAAAAAAGTAGTATTGGAATCCTTAAAAGAGCAGACTACTATTGAGGCGTTAGCCAAGAAATACGAGCTTCATCCCACCCAGATTTCAACCTCCCGCCCTTGTTGGTCTTTTTTCGACCAACAAGCAATAAATCAATTACCCGAAATTTACTCAATTCAGCCTTTATACCTACTTGGCTTGTTGGTGAAAACACACAACACGGGCGGGCAACACCAACTAAGCCGAAGGAAATCAGTCATTTACAAAATCTAAAACAATTTCTAAGAAAGCGGCTGGCTGCTCTGCTTGCACCCAATGTCCTGCATTTTCGATGGCTATTATTTTTGAATTGGGGAATATTTGGTGAATGAGCGTTGCATCTTCTGGTTTTATGTAAAAGTCAGAATTTGCACCTTTCACAAATAGAATGGGCACATCTGAATGCGCATTTGAAGCCGTTCCTTCGCCAATATTCTCAATTTCATTTACTAGCGTTTCTAAGTTTATCTTCCAATAAAATTGTCCATTTTCATCTCTGGCAAGGTTTTTCATTAAAAATTGCCGTTCACCAATGTTTTCAATGCCATTTTCAATCAAAGCATTTTCCAATGCTTGTCTCGATTGCAAAGTAGAAAGCTCAAGACTTGTCATGGCTTTCAAATACGCTTGGTGATGTAGCGGATAGTAACGTGGCGAAATATCAACAACAATCGCCTTTTTGATATTTATTTGATAGGTAGTCAAAAACTTTATTACTGTCTTTCCACCCATCGAGTGCCCGATCAAAACTGGATTTTCAATAGTATTTTGCAATAAAAATTCATATACATCAGATGCCATCAATTCATAATTGTGCAAATCTGTGTGGGGCGAAAGCCCGTGGTTGCGTTGGTCTACAATATATACATGAAAATGTTCTGCAAACTGCTTGCCAATAGTGAACCAATTATCGCTAGAACCAAACAAACCATGCAAAATTACCAATGGTTGCCCACTGCCAAGTTCTTTAAAATGCAAATTCATTTCAGATGTTTTTATCTACGCTTTAAAATTTTGAATCACATCTACTAAATATTTCACATTATCAGCCTCAATATCAGGATACAATCCATGTCCCAAGTTGGCAATATATCTATCTGAACCAAAGGCCTTTAACATCTTTTCAGCCTCTTTTTTTATTGTTGATTTGTCCGCATACAATACACAAGGGTCTAAATTTCCTTGCAAAACTTTTGAAGGCAAAATAGCCCTTGTTTCAGCAATATCTTGGCACCAATCCATGCCTACGACAGCACAATTAACTGAATTCCATGCTTCACGAGCGAAATAAGCATCTTTCGCAAATACGATTACAGGCACTTCTGTGATAGCTTCACATATTTGAGTTATATATCTTATTGAAAATTCTTGGTATTGATTGGGCGGCAAAATCCCAGCCCAAGAATCGAAGATTTGAACGATATCGGCACCCGCTTTTATTTGTGCTTTTAGATAAGCAATCGTGCTTATCGTAATCTTTACCAATAAAGCATGCGAGACCAAAGGCTGTGTATAAAGCATTTTGCGAGCTTTGGAAAATGTTTTCGAGCCAGAGCCTTCAGTCATGTAGGCAAAAAGTGTCCAAGGTGCTCCAGCAAAACCGATGAGCGGAACACGATTATTCAACGCACTTTTTGTAAGGCTGATGGCATCTGTAACATAGCTCAGATCATTTTCAGGGTCTGCAATTTTTAAATCGGCCACATCTTGTGCTGTTCGAATCGTTTTTGGAAATTTAGGCCCTTTATTTTCGAGCATTTCATAATCCAAACCCATCGCTTCCGGAATTACTAAAATATCTGAAAAAATAATAGCAGCATCTACTCCTAAAATATTCACAGGTTGCAAAGTAGCTTCAACCACCGCCTCTGGGGTTTTAATATATTGCTTAAAATCTTTGAATTTTTCTCGCAAAGCACGGTATTCTGGTAACACACGACCTGCCTGTCGCATTAGCCAAATAGGTGTTCTTTCAGTTTCCTCTCCGTTTGCGGCTCGAATTAGTAAATTATTTTGTAAGGACATCAATTAACTTTCTATCTAGATATTAAATACAAAACTAAATAGGAATGGTGGGTAAAACTAAAAATAGGAAAGGAGACTTTTGAATTACTGTAAAAAATAAAAGACCTCAGATATTCACCTGAGGTCTTCAATTAGCAATGTTTGCTGAAAATCAAACGAAGACTATTTTAAAGCATCCTTAAATTTTTCATTTTCTTTTACGTTCAAAAATTCCAAATCGTCCAATGCCTTTCTTTTCATGGAATCGTCTAATTTAAAAGCATTTTTAAGATTGGTATTCACACCATCAATATCTGCTAAGCGGGCCGCAGCTATAGCAGCAGTATAATGAAATACCGCTTGATTTGCGTCTTTGCTTATCGCTTCATCAATGGCAGATTTAGCCGATTGGTTATCTTTTTTCAAAAGCAATGCCAAACCACGATCAAAAGTAATTTGAGCATCTGAACCTCCACTTAATAAATTTTGAATTGCAGCATCGTAAGTACCAGCTTTGATATCTAGCACACCTTGTATGCCTTTCAAGCCCTTATTCACTTCAGCATTTGGTTGAAATTTGGCAGCAGATGCCAAAGCATCTTTAGCTCCCATTTTATCACCTTTCATTAATTTGGCAGAAGCCATGTTCAAATACACTTCAGCACCTTCTTTCTTATTTTTTGCAATTTCTAATTTTGTCAATGCTTGGTCTACAATAGTCTGTTGAGTAGCTCTGTTTGGTTGTTTTTTTGCATTTTCCAAATACAAGGCACCCAAATTGTTGAAAGCTTCGTAGCTGTCATCGCGTTTTGACGAGGCTGTCAAAATTGCTTCTTGTTCTTCAGGCGATGGCGTTAAAGTGGCAGCGTACAACAATTCTTTTGCATTCAATGTGTCTCCTTTGGCCGGAGTGCCACTCACCATATTCTTCGCCATAATAAAAATCTGAGCATCAGATTTTTTTGGTTTCACTGTCAATACCTCTGTTTGTGCATTCCTCAGTTTAGGATAAATTTCCTTCTCAATCATTCTATATGACTTCAATTTTTGCAATTTCAACTCTTTTTGATGGAAAGTGCCTTCCTCACCGTCTACAATAGACAAAATTTCTTGCTTTTGCTCTGGTTTCAGTTTTTTGAGTGAATCTAATTGCATCTTAAAATCATTCCAATCTTTCACTTTTCCTTTCACTACAAAGGTGATAGAATCTGCCACTTTTCCGTAGTTGAATTTCTTCATTGTTTCACGATAGTATTTTTCGATTGTCAATGCACGTTGCTCAGAAAGTTTTTCGTTATATGCTTCAAAACCTTCAGGAGAGTGAGTTCCAACTATGTTTACAGTTCTTGTCACATATTTGGTTGCAATAAATTTTTCAAAAAATTTGGCTCTAGATCCTTTAGTTTCCTTCGCATCGAGTTTGGCAATTCTTTTTTGAAAGTAAAAATTTACAACTGTTGGTTGCAATTCTTCTCTGTTGTCATATCCATGATCTGCCATTGCAGTAGGATAAACTGGTTGCACCAGTAATGGAGTGGTTATTATTCCACTTGTAACCGTTATTTCAGGTGTTTTTTTCCCAGGTTTGTTAAGGTCGGCCATTTCACCAACGACAACAACGATTCCTTTTTTCAGGTTGTCAGCATAAGCAAACCCAAATTTACCAGACATAGTAGGTGTTTCAGTTGCCGCTTGTGGAAAATCGTTGCCATTGAAAACTATCTTTCCAGCATTCACCCTATTTTCAAATGCTTTGTAATCCACATTGACTGTGTAAATTTTATTTTTCTTAAGTGTTTTTACTGGTACAATGGCCGACATATCAAACTTTACTGAGTCGCCATGAAGTTCTAAAGGGCTAGGATTGGTCTTTAATTGTTGTTCTTTTGCTAATTTATTCAAATCTAAGCCAGCACATCCTGCTAAAAATACTGCAAATGTTGTAGCTGTTAGATTGATAATTATCTTACTATGTTTTTTCATCTGTGGTTTGATTTAAAAGTTTATCATGTAACAAATCTAAAACTCAATTACTACATATACAATTTTTTGCTACAATTTTATATATTTGTAGCTACATTTAACACTCACAAGAGATGAATTTAATGAAAAAAGTAGAGGAAACCATAGGTTACTTCGAGCAACAGTCGTTCGGAATATGCAGCTATTGGGGTGATATTTGGGGCATTTCATCGGGTAAAATAAGAATTTTCTTCATTTATGCCTCATTCATAGCCAAAGGTTCGCCCATAATTATATATATGGCACTTGGCTTTTTAATGAACCTCAGAAAATATTATAGAATCCGTAAAAATAAGGTTTGGGATTTTTAAAACCACTATTTCCATGCCCATCACCGACATTTCTCAGCTTGATTTGAA
>JBJXGB010000205.1:0-4464 GCA_046152935.1 Cytophagales bacterium | reverse complement strand
TCGCTTACGTAACCCTGAGTATTTTCAGTATTCTTCAGATGTAGTTACCATCATAGCCTCTGCAAACCCAGTAACACTTGAAATTGACAAGCCATTTCAAGCCTTTAAAGCAAGTACTGCAGTGCTTGAATCGCTCTTTAAATCAGATCGAGGCAGCAGCATTACTGATGAAATTATACAATTAGATGCCCGCAGAGACCGAGCCATCAATGGCATATTGCTGTATGTAGAAGGGCTCACCAATCATTTTGATGAACAAATGAGCAAGAATGCAACACTTATTTTCGACTACATCAATTCGTATGGCAGTGGCATTGCCCGCCAAAATTATCCGACAGAAACAGCTACTCTTACTACCATCATCAACGATTGGAACAATAAAAAACCATTGGCCGATGCCATTGCCATGCTAAACCTAGCTGCCTGGAAAAATGAATTAAATGAGGCCAACAACGCCTTCAATGCCAAATATATAGACCGTACTAAAGAAACAGGTGCCGAAAATGACGATAAAATGAAAGAAAAAAGGCAGGAATCGATGGTGGCGTACAGCAAACTAAAATCTGTGATAGAATCGTACTTTACTATTAAAGATAATTTGGGAGATGATACCACAGGCTATGCCCAATTGATAAAAAACATCAACGCCCTTAGCGAAAAATACAATGTTTTGCTTGCCGGCCGTAGTAAAAAAGCCGAATAAAAAAGATACAAATAAAAACGCATTCAGTGTTTAAAACTCTGAATGCGTTAGTTTGATTTTATACACCACAAGTGTAGTATTCCTTTGTACTATGGAAGTGTCACACCTGGATACTTAGTCGGATTAACAGTAGGAATTGTAGAACCATATTTGGCATTGATCGCTTCAATGATATAGTTGGCTACAATAGCATAACCTTGTGCAGTTAAATGCACACCATCTAAAGAAAATGAATTGCCTGATACAAATGTTGCAGAGTAATTCACACCATTGATAACAAGGCCTTTTTTAAGTTCTACTAACTTCGCATTCATATCGACATAAGCAAAACCATTGGTTTCTGCTAACGATCTCATGCTAGCATTGTAGGCTACTACAGCATTTTGAACTTTTGCTATCTCAGCTTCATCTAGAATAAACTTTGCAGGGATTGGTTTTTGACTGCCCCAACCTTTACATCTGATTGAGTCTTGAGGTACAGTCAATAATACCAATTCAGTACTTTTGATTTGCCTCAAACCTCCAGGTGCTTTGCTGTCCGCTATGATAAAACCATTAGCTCCAGCCTTAAACGTGATGCCCAACGCTTTGTAAGCAGCACTCAATGCAGTTGCACTGGCCTCATCTATTACCAATCCATTGAAAGGTACAGTGGTAAAGTACGGAATGCTTGTGATGTCGGGCACATTTATGATTACACCTTTCACATTTGCATTCGCAGCCTTAAAACTTGCAATCATAGTACTGATGGCGAAGCCAACATTGGCAGGCGTAGTTACTGAATCGACCGCGCCAGCACCACCACCAGTAGCGTAGCCTAGCACATCATTGTTGGCTGCCCAAATACTAACAAACGTTGGTTTTTGTGCTGCCGCCTCACCTATCATACTTGAAACACCAGGTGTAGCAGCAAAACGGGTATAATATGGATTGTACCTACCTGGACCGTTGGCAGGGTTGCCCAACTGTGGAGATAGAATTTCCAAAGCTTTTACGCCAGGTACTGCAATACTGTTGAAAGGACCTTGGCTACCAATATTTGCCAAATCTGCCAGATCAGATGCAGCTGCTAATCCAGTACCAGGTGCTAAAGAAGTAACACCTAAACAGTTGGTAGCAGGCTTCAAACTTAGTTTGTTTACCAAATTCACACCAGATATACCGATTCCATTTTCACTCTGCATCAATGGTTGTTTGAATTCACCACCACCAATGAGGGCAAATTGTTCTGCCAATCGCTTAGGATACGAATTTTCTTGTCCACTTCTATACAAAGCACCATCGGCATAGCCTGCGGTAAGCGAATTTCCAATAGCTACATATTTACTAACGTCCAAATTGTTTGGGCCTTTTGAAGGCGTAGTTACATCGTAAGCCGTTTTACAGCCAACTAACGCAAGCAAAGTCGCAATAGATGCTAATCTTATTTGTTTCATATTTTTTTTGTTGATTTAATGAGAATTAAAAATTATAACTTAAACCTACAGTAGGTACGTATACATTTACACGGTAGATTCCTGAAAAATTAGATGGTTTGTACGAAGTAGCTCGCTCAAGCCCGTGAACGTATAGAAAAGCTACATCTATGCTCAATTTTGAGCCATAAGTTTTTCCAGATGTTTCGGCTGTGCCAGTAGGTTTGCCAAATAGAAAGGCATACGAAAAGCCAGTTGAAACACCGATCCTGTCAGCATCTGGAGTTTCTGGGCTGTAGTATTCATTGTTCACTGGCGATTTGTCGAAATATCCGCCTGCCCTCACGGTAAAATTATCAGTAATATTGTATTGGCCACCTAGTCTGGCAATGTATACATCTGAATACAACCTTGGGTTGCGAGAATCGGCAAGCGAAGCTGTATTTTTCTCAAAATCAAAATTCAACGAATCGTAAACGCTGTAGAATATGTAGTTGAACTCACCACTTAAAAGAAACTTGTCAGTTATTTTATAACCAACACCAAGATTTAACGAAGCTGGCAAAGGTAGTTTGGCAGAAAATTTGTTTCCTTCTGGAAAACTAGTTTTTAACGAAGAAGGCACATTAAAAGTGGCATCGCCCCCTTGTACATCCATTGTTACTTGCGAGCGGTAGGTAAGACCGATAGAAAGTTTCTCTGTTGGCTCGGCATATATACCCGCTTGAAAACCAAAAGCAGATGTATTTCCCTTCAAACTAGTAGTGCCATTTGGGCCTGCTGGAATAGCTCTATTCACCTCAACAGAACCTGTAGCAAATACAAGGCCAACACCTACACCCAACTGAGGAATGATTTTGTACGATACAGTAGGTTGGTAATAAACAGCGCGTAGGGTAATATTTTGCGATAAAAATCTACCCACCCAATCTTCTTTCCATGCTAGACCGCTGCCAAAAGGCGTGTATACGGCAATACCTGCACTAAATTTTTCAGTAATCTTGATAGAGGCATACGCATTAAAAGGAGTTCCGAAAGGGCTGTTAGTTTCAGAAGTAATGCTTCCATCATTGCTTTTGTAAGCTGCAGTGGAAGCAATGCCAGACACACCTCCAGAAAAATTGTACCTGCTCTCCAAAAAAGACATCGAGCCTGGATTAAAAAACACGGAAGATGCATCAAGTTTCAATGCTGTTCCTACATGTCCCATTCCAGTTTGCTTCGCACCCTGCAAGTTTACCATAAAACCGCCAGCATTTGCACCAGCAGAAGCGAGTGCCAACAGAGCGGTGGCCGCAATGTGGCTCGTTTTGATCTTGTAAAAAGGGAATGCTCGCCTTAGATTTTCATCGCAATACTTTGAAATAGTTTTCATTTGCATAGTTTACTTGTTTAAATTATACTTTTTGGTTAGATAATTGTACAAAATACAGTTTTGTTGCATTGTACTTACATAGCAGTAAAAAAGTTTCATTGTTTGAAGATTTATTATGAAAAAAAATGGAGGATCGAGAAAATTTCGACAAAAAACATTGCAAAAAACCCTTAAAGGCTCTCTCGATGCAATGAATATTTCTTTGTAGTAGGTGGTATGTAGATTTTGCTACCTACAAAAGATTGTGTCTCGATAGTATTGTCTTCATTTTGGCATCTTCGTGTGCCAACTCGCGCTAGGCTTTGATGAGATCGTTGACATTACCCTCATTTTGAACCGCTTTCAACTTTTCATCTACCATTTCACAGGCATTTTGAAGAGAAACGGTCATAAATGTTTTACGATCCCATACTATATAAATAAAAACACCGCCTGCTACGGCAGCAAATATTGTAATCACGATCGGTAAAAATTGGTTCAAATCTTCAATTCTGTTGTTGATGTCTTCAAATTGCCAATCAACAGCCTCAAACCGCTTGTCGGTCGACTTCACAAACTCTTGCAATGTCACTTCTGTGCGTATGGCTCGGTCTCGGTCGGCTTGGGTGAAACCATCGGCTGCAAAACTGGCTAACGAATAAAAAAAGATAACCATCTACAAAACTCGCTTCTCCATATTCAAAGTTATACCAAATGAACGAATGATGAAATCAATATTTGACGATCAATGCATCGTAACCTTCAAGCTCTAGCCTTGCTTTGGCTCGCAGGGCTTGTTTTTCTTTCTCAAAACTACCAATCACTATTTTATGGATTTTGAAATTGCGGTTGAAGTCATATACTTTGTTCATTTGGTCTGTCATACCTACCAGTATGGCAATTTCATCAAAGCCATCTTTAATCAATTTTTTGCACAGCAAATCTACATTCATAATGTTCTCAAAAGCACCTACATACACCCCATAGCCTTT
>JBJXGB010000197.1:0-15738 GCA_046152935.1 Cytophagales bacterium | reverse complement strand
CCAGTTCATGCTGATTCGAACACATCAAAGCATGAAGCACCCCAATCGCATCCAAAAAACGAAACTGTTTCCAACTACAAACCTTCGTTCAATCAAGGTGAAATAGAAAAATTCGAAAAACATTTTGAACAATTGTTTACCAAAGCCAACCTTCCTGGGCCAGATTATTTCGAATTTTGGAAAATGATGGAAACGCTAGAAGCACATATTCCAGATGAAAAAGTGCGAATTTCTGCTGTTTTTTCATCTTTGAGCATTCAAGGCCTTACCAAAGAAATATTGGTTCAGAGTGTAACGCATTATAAAACGGTAATAGAAAAAGACAAATCGGAATTTGAGAAGGCGGTAGTTGAAAGAAGCAAAACTGAGTTGGATGCTAGAAAACATTCTGTGGCTGAGCTGGATAAGAAGATTGTAAATAACTCTAACCAAATCAATACGCTTACCAATGAGATTTCGGAAGCTCAAGTTAAGATAGCTATTTTGAAAAAAGAATTGCAAGAAATAGAAGGAAAATTAATAAGTAGCAAAGGCAATTACAACACTGCTTGCGATGCGATGTTGAACAAATTAACATTAGATATTCAAAAAATTCAATCCACATTAACATAATTATGGAAACTCAAATTTTCCCCACCGATAGTTCGCAAAAATTAAAATCGTATTGGGATAGACCAGGCGGCAAATTCGGTGTTGTAGCTGCAATTGGCATCGCGATAGCCATTGGATATTATGTATTGCCCATTTTGTCGGCTGTGGTTTGGAATACGCTGAATTTTGGAATTGCTTTGACTTGTTTAGGCGTGTTTCTCTATTGTATAACAAATAAAAAACTTAGGCTTAGTTTCTACTATTTTTACGAGATTTTGATGAAAAAACTAGTCGGTTTGGTTATCGAATTAGATCCTTTCATCATTGCTGAAGATTATATCAATGATATGGAAAAACAGAGAGAAAAACTCTATGAACAATCGATAGAAGTAGATACACAAAAAGAAAAAATCGATTTAAAAATTAAAGAAAAAGAGAAGGAAATGCATAAGCTTGTGAGCAAAGCAGAAGCAGCTAAGGAAAGCAATATGATGCCAGAATTGGGAAATGCCACTCGCCAGATCGGAAGAATTAAAGAATACATTCAACAACTGACACCCATCAGAGATAATCTGGCTAGAATTGGAGATTATTTGACAAAAGTTCATAAAAATAGCGCTTACATGATTGAAGATGCTAAAAATGAACTGGAATTAAAAAAAGATTTGTACAAATCGGTTTCTTCGGGCAATAAAGCGCTCAGTTCAGCATTGAAAATATTCAAAGGTGATCCTGAGAAGAAGCTTTTGGTAGAACAATCGATGGAATATTTGAAAGACGATATTGCTGGTAAATTAGCAAACATGAAAAAAGCCATTGGGTACTCAGCAGACTTTATGCGTGGAATTGACTTAGACAATGCCACATTTGAAAAAGAAGGGCTGAAAATGCTTGATTCTTTTAGTTCAGATGAATCTTTCAAAATCCAAAATAGAAGTGAGAATGTTGTTACTTTAAAATCATCAAATCCTAATTTTAATAGCGGTTCAATTGACACTTCTTCCTATAACGATTTACTTAGATAATTACACAATAAATTTAATATACCTCTACGCACAATTAAAAATTAAAAAATTATGGCAGTTACAATCAAAACATCAGGTAAAGTCTTGATCATCGTCTTATTAATAGGAGCTATTTTTGCTGCAAAAGTATTGTGGTGGGATAAAAGGCCTCAAGATGCAAAACAATCGCACGATGTGGGGAAAGTAATGCTCCCAGATGCTCCAGAAGCCTCTTTACAGGGAAATGCAACATTTCTTCCCATTCCCTCAGACGAAGTTTCTGTAAATGGTGGAACAAAAATTGTTTGGAAAATAATGGCTTGGAACAGCCAATTTCCTTTGATGTATGCAAATGGAGGTATCAACACCACTAAAAATTCATTGATTGACCAAGCCAAATTGCAAGTTGAATTGGTGAGACAAGATGATTGCAACAAATCAATTGCTGATTTGGTTAAATTTGCTCAAGAATATAAGAAAAACCCAGAAACGCCTGCCGTTTTTGCTTCTTTTATGGGAGATGGTATGCCTCCATTTTTTGCAGCACTGTCAAAGGAATTAGAGCCACTTGGTCCTGAATACCAACCCATTGCATTTTATGCGATGGGAAAATCGTACGGTGAAGATCAATTGATGGCACCTGAAGATTGGAAAACAAACCCGAGAAATGCCTTGGGCAAAACTGTGGCTTGTGTATTGAGAGATGGTGATATGAATATTCTCTTAAAATGGGCTGGTGATAATGGATTAAAAGTAAATCCTGATGAAACTACTTTTGATGCAGATGCGGTAAACTTAATTGCAGCAAATGATTTCTTAGATGCACCTAACAAATACATAACTAATTATAAAGAAACACGCAAAATTGTAGTAAACGGTAAAAAAATCAGCAGAGATACGACAGTAGGAGTAGATGGTGTTGCTACTTGGACACCAGGTGATGTAAATGTAGCCAAGCAAAAAGGTGGATTGATTACTATCGCATCTACCAAACAATATGCTTCTCAAATGCCTAATATCACCATCACTATTAAGAAATTCGCTTACGATCACCGTACGGATATCGAGAACCTTATCATGGCATTAGGGCAATCTGGCGATCAAATCAGGTCTTTTAATCAAGCAAAGAAATTTGCTGCCGACATTTCTGCCAAAGTTTACAACGAACAAAATGGCGAATACTGGTTGAAATATTATAATGGATTAACTGAAAAAGATGCAACTGGACTTGATGTAAGCTTGGGAGGATCAATGGCCTTTAATTTATTAGATGCTGCCAATATTTTCGGTTTGGGAAAAGACGGTTTGGATCGTTATAAAATTGTTTACAATACATTTGGGGACATAATTTCAAAAATGTATCCAGAATATATGGCTACATATCCTGCCTACGCTAAAGTTGTCGATAAATCATTTTTACAATCGGTGTTGGTAAACCATCCTGAACTATTGGAAGGCAAAGCAATAGCCATTGAATATAAAGCTGAAATCACCTCAAAAGTATCATCAAAATCATATCAAATTCAATTTGAAACAGGAAGTTCTGTGATAAAAGCAGATTCGTATCAGATGCTGGATGAGATTTTGAAAAGTGCTGTAGTTGCTGAGGGCTTGAAAGTAGGTGTTTATGGGCATACAGACAATGTTGGTTCGGATGTTAAAAATCAAGCATTGTCTGAAGAAAGAGCCAAATCAGTTAAAAATTATTTGATTGGTAAAGGTCTTTCAGTTGGCAGAATAGAATCCAAAGGCTTTGGAGCTTCTCAACCAATTTCCGATAATTCATCAACAGCTGGTAAAGCTCAAAATAGAAGAGTGCAAATTGTGCTTGGAGAATAGTTTGAAATCTTTCAATTTTCCCTAATTTGTCTAATAATGAAGCCAATGAATATATTGAAGTCAATTTTCGAACCATTAAGTTCTGTTAAAAGAAATATATATGTGTCGTTGATCATTGCCCAAATTCTGTTAGTTTTATTCTTTTGGCAAGTTGGGGGCGATGGACTTATTCCTACACCTTTGAAAGTATTTGAAGGACTTTTAAGAATAGTTACCAGCTACGATTTTTACGACAATTTCTTCAGTAGCCTCCTTCTCACCTTAGAAGGAATGGGAATATCGATTATAATTGCAGTTATTATCAGTTATCTGTCTTTAATACCTTTCTTTAATCCTTTAGCAAAATTCATGATGAAGTGTCGCTATTTGACACTTACAGGGTTGATTTTCTTGTTTACCTTGATTACTCAAAATGGACATCAATTGAAAATCAGCTTGTTGATTTTTGGAATTGTACCCTTTTTCGTCACTTCACTAATTTCTATCTTAGACTCCATTCATAGAGAAGAATACGATTTGTGTAAAACTTTGCGAATGAGCAATTGGCAAACGTTACTTGAAGTAGTGGTAATCGGAAGATTAGATCAAGTATTTGAAGTAATGCGACAAAATTTTGCTATAGCTTGGATGATGATAACTATGGTAGAAGGCCTGAGCATGTCGGAAGGTGGCTTGGGTGCAATGCTCATTAAATCAAACAAGTATATCGATTTGTCAACTGTTTTTGGCATTTTGGTCATTATATTCTTTGTAGGTATCGTTTTCGATATTTTGTTGGGTCAGCTTAGATTTTGGTTTTTTCCTTATACTAAATTAAACGTACGCAAATAATGTATAAAAAGGAAGATATTATCTTGACGGCCAATAATGTTAATCTACAATATGATGAAAAAATAATATTGAGGGATGTGAACTTTGTTATTCACAACATCACAAGACCGGGGATGGCACAGGGCCAGGTTGTTTCATTGATTGGCCGTAGCGGTGTTGGAAAAACACAACTTTTTAGAATATTAGCTGGGCTAATAAATCCGACAAGCGGCAACATAAAGATTGGGCTAGACCAGCATTTGGTAAAAGCAGGAGAAGTAGGCATTGTTCCTCAAAATTATGTGCTTTTCAATCATCGATCTGTACTTGAGAATCTGAAAATAGGATTGAACAATTGTGGAGATAAAAATACTGAAAAACGTAAGGAAGAGATTATCAACGAATATTGTAAGAGCTTTGATTTACTAGACCATTTGAAAAAGTTTCCTATGCAACTCTCTGGCGGTCAGCGACAAAGAGTAAGCATTATTCAGCAAGTGCTAACAGGAAACAGATTTATATTGTTAGACGAACCATTCTCTGGGCTTGACAGCTTGATGGTAGATAAAGTAATGGCTTTACTGAATAAAGTTTCTACCATCAATGAATTGAATACTTTGATAATTGTGAGCCACGATGCCGAAAGTGCCATGGCTATTTCCGATACGGTTTACATTCTAGCCAATGAAGATGGTAAGAAGGGCGCTACCATTACCAGAACCTTAGATTTAATTGAAATGGATCTGGCATGGAATCCTGAAATCAGGAAAAAGGCCATTTTTCAAGAATTGGTTGGGGATATAAAGAACATGATTTGATTGGTTTATCTTAGTCGAATGCCATCAACAATTCATCAAAAAAGCCAACCCTTTGCAAGGTTGGCTTTTTTGATTCATAGCTAAAGAATTTAAAGATTAATTGTCGTCTTCATCTAGGATGACTACTTCTTCTTTTTTCCTGCCTCCTACCTCTATTTCTTCATCATTTCTGTTTCTGAAACGATATTCAACCAAACCTAAAGCCGTATTTTTTTCAAGCTTCACCCAAGTTTTGTATTTGAAATACCACAATAATCGTTTGGAAATTAGACCACTGGTATAGTAGGCATAAACAAATGGATGAACTTCAATAGTAATGCCTTTTTCATTTTGCTTGGTCAATACATGATCGATGGTTTGTTCGATTTGATCTGTAACCAATATACTGGCTGTAATTTTGCCTGTTCCGTTACAAGTTGGGCAAACTTCGCTAGTGGCAATATTCATCTGAGGGCGCACACGTTGACGTGTAATCTGCATTACACCAAATTTGCTCAGTGGCAAAATAGTGTATTTTGATCTATCGCCTTCCATTTCAGCTTTCATGCGATTGAAGAGCACATTTCTGTTCTCTTGATCCTTCATGTCAATGAAATCGATCACAATTATTCCACCAATATCTCGCAAACGCAACTGGCGCGCTACTTCTTTCGCAGCTTCAAGATTTACATTTAAAGCTGTTTTTTCCTGATCGCTTTCGGTATTTGATTTGTTGCCACTGTTTACATCTACCACGTGCATGGCTTCTGTATGTTCAATGATTACATAACCACCTCCAGGAAGGCTCACCGTACGACCAAACAAAGTTTTGATCTGTTTTTCAATACCTGTTCCTTCAAATATTTTTTCTTTGCCTTGGTAGAACTTCAGAATTTTTTCTTTGTCCGGAGCAATGGTTTTGATGTACGATTTGATTTCGTCATACAAAGCCTTATCGTCAATGGTGATGCTGTCAAAACTGGCGTTGAGCATATCGCGAAGAATGGAAGCGGTTCTATCCATTTCACTAATAATTACCTCACGAGGTTTAGCGGTTTTTAATTTCAAAAAACCATCTTCCCATTTCTTGACCAGATTTTTTAAATCACGATCAAGTTCTGCCACTTCTTTGCCTTCAGCCACAGTGCGAATAATGACACTAAAGTTTTCGAGCTTTATCGAAGTAATAAGTCTTTGTAACCTCTGGCGTTCTTCCTTTTCAGTGATTTTTTTTGAAACGCTTACAGAGTTAGAGAGGGGAACCAATACCAAATATCGTCCAGCAATAGAAATTTCACAAGAAAGACGAGGCCCTTTTGTTGAAATTGGTTCTTTTACAACCTGTACTAGTATTTGCTGACCTTTGGTAAGGACTTTGTCAATTTTTCCCGCTTTTTCAATTTCGGGTTCGCCTTTAAAACCGTTAAGTTTATAGGTCTGCTGCTGGTTCGTTTGAACCGCTTTGCTGTATTTGTTCAGAGAACGGACATTGGGACCTAGATCATGGTAATGCAAAAAAGCATCCTTTTCGTAGCCAATATCAACGAAAGCAGCATTTAATCCTGGTACAACTTTTGTGACTGTACCTAAGTAAATATCGCCTACATTAAAGGTATTTCCACTGCTTTCGAAGTGATACTCTACCAGTCGCTTCTCCTGCATTAGCGAAATTCTATTCCCTTGGGGAGTAGAATTTATAAATAATTCATTGCTCAATGGAGTAAACGTTTTGAAGTTGAGACTAAATAAAAAACCTAAACCCTTAAACCAAAATAATGATTTAAGGGCTCAGTATCAGCATATTAGAATAAAATAATTGTGCACAACTTATCCATAAACTTGAATATTATTTTAATAACTCCTTTCAAATTTTCCCAAAGGAAACCTGCTGATTGGAACTCAAGTTTACGAATAGTGATAAACTATTTCTTCTTATGCCTATTTTTTCTCAAACGTTTTTTTCTTTTGTGTGTGGCAATCTTGTGTCTTTTTCTTTTTTTACCGCAAGGCATAATTTTGATTTTTTAATGTTGTTAAACAATAATTTAATTTTTTTGACCCAACAAATCTTCGGCTTGTGCTTTTAGATTTTGATCTTTTGTCTTTTTTGCAACTAACTCAAACTCTTTTGCAGCCTCTTCTTGCTTGCCAAGTCCTTGCTGCGCAATACCTAAGTATAAATGAGCTTTCCAGTTGCGTTCATTCATTTGTATTAGTTTATCAAATCTACTTACAGCTTTTGCATATTGCCCCGATTGTATAGAAAGAAATCCTAAATTGAAAATAGCATTTTCGTCATTTGGATTTTTAGCTATCACTTCACGTAGAAGTGCAATGGCTTTCATCGGGTTTTCGGAAGTAACGTAGGTCATAGCCATGTTATTCTTCACTTCCGCATTGTCGGGATCTGTGTCAAGTACAATCGAAAATTGAGCTTGTGCCTTAGCTGCAAAACTATTTGCAGCAGTAGGTTCATCCGCCAATGAGAACAGTCGAAAATATATATTTCCTGCTGTTTTGCGCGTGTTGTTGTCAGAATTTGAAAGAACTAATTGCTCTGCGTACCCTGCTGCGCTATCCATTTTTTGGATAGAAATAAACAGGTCGGCTAAAGAGTCTGCAAAAGTACACCTTTTTTTATTATCCGAAGCATTAAGGAAACTATTTCTTAGTCTTTGGATGGAAATTAACGTGTTAGCAGAAATTTGAGCGGTAGCTTTAGCGGCAGCTCCATTTGGCAAATTGGTTGAAGATTGGGTTTCGCCCAATTTATCTTTATCGGTTTTGTTGATAACTACTTTGGGCAGATTATAGAGCAATGCAATGGCAGCGATAGCTACTACAATCGAAATAATTTGAGAGAACTTCATTTATTTTAAGATTTTGGCAAAGATACTTTTTAAAAGTATTTTGATTGGTGAATTGTTGCTTTACTATCAAAAATCCTCATTTTTACATTCTTTAGCATCAAAAAATAAAGAATTAATGGCTGGAATTTATCTTCATATTCCCTTTTGTAAGCAAGCTTGCCATTATTGCGATTTTCATTTTTCTACAAGTATTGGCACAAAATCAGCTTTGGTAAATGCTTTAGTCAAGGAAATTGGGTTGCAAAAAGCCTATCTTGATGGTGAAATAGTGGAAACAATCTATTTTGGAGGCGGCACACCGTCAATGCTCGATATTTCTGAATTGGCTTTGGTACTGAACTCGCTCTATTGCCACTTTAATGTTGCTCAAAATGCGGAAATTACCTTAGAAGCCAACCCAGACGATATCAATATAGAAAAGCTATTACTGCTCAAATCATTGAATATCAATAGGTTGAGCATTGGAATTCAGACTTTTGATGCTAATTTCTTAAAATGGATGAATCGTGCTCACAATGCACAACAAGCTATCGAAGCCTTGCATTCGTGTTTTGATGCTGGTTTTGCAAATATTTCAATTGATTTAATGTACGGTTTGCCAGCTGAAAATCATTCTATTTTGGAGAATGATTTAGATACTATATTAAAGTACAAAATTCCACACATAAGTGCATATAATCTCACTATTGAGCCACAAACTGCTTTTGGCAAATTGCAAAAAAATGGCAAATTAGCAGAGGCTTCAAATGAATTTGCGGCTGTGCAGATGCAAATGCTAATCGACAGGCTTGTTGCAAATGATTTTATTCATTACGAAACATCAAATTTTGCAAAAGAAGGGCATTTTTCAAAACACAATACCGCCTACTGGCTTGATAAAAAATATGTAGGCATTGGCCCAAGTGCTCACTCTTACAATCGAACATCGAGGCAATTTAATGTATCGAACAACGGCAAATACATCCAAGCCATTGAGCAAAATAAAATACCCTTTGAGATTGAAATATTAACCGAAAAAGACAAGGCCAACGAATTCATAATGACTGGATTGAGGACTAGTTGGGGTCTTGATCTTGAAAAAATAGATCAGCTACATTCGCTCAAAAAAGAAAAATTTGAGTTAGGTATTGCTAAATATATTGAACTTGAACTGGCAATTACAGATGGTAATTACTTGAAATTGACGTCAAAAGGCAAATTTTATGCTGATAAAGTAGCCAGTGAATTGTTTTTTGATTGATGTTGGCCTAAGGCTTCTTGTTTTTTGATATTCTCAAGTAAATATCAGTAGAAAAAGCAATGATAATGTACGCCAAAACAATACCATTGCCGGCCAATAGTGCTTGAAAGCCATGCAAATGAAAGCGATCTAAGAACAAAAACAAGGAAACGGCTATTCCCATGTAACCCAAAATACCAACAATGTCATAATTGATAGGGTAGTATTTCTGGCCAATCAAATAGCTTATCGTTGCCATGGAGCAATAACAAGCCAAATTTGCCCAAACACTGCCATAATACCCAAATAGAGGTATCAATATATAATTGCCAACCACCGTGATTATGGCACCAAAAATAGTAATGTACGTTCCCCAATAGGTCTTATCAGTTAGTTTGTACCAAATAGACAAGTTAAAGTAAATGCCCATAAATACATTGGCTACTAATAGAACGGGCACGATCACCAATCCTTGTTTGTATTCGTCTCGTTGGATAAGAATATTGGAAAGCCACTCTGCATTTACTGAAACAAACAGGAAAATAATCATGCAGACGAGCACGAAATATTTCATTACTCTGGCGAACATTTCTGGTGAATTTTTCTCTTTGGCATTGGAAAAAAAGAACGGTTCAGATGCAAATCGGAAAGCCTGAATGGCTAAAGTCATGAAAACTGCCATTTTAAAGCACGCACCAAATATGCCCAAAGCCGTTTCTGAACTTTGCCCTTCATAAAAATTGGCGGGTAAAAGCGACTTCAACATTATTCTGCTAAACATTTCATTGACGGTGCCAGCAATGCCCATTACTAAGATTGGCAAGCCATAAACGAGCATCTCTTTTACATATTTGCCATTGATAGAAAATTTCAAGCCTTTAAATGCAGGAATTAAAAAAGGCAAAAAGGCGAGATTTGATAGTAAATTAGCTACAAACACATAAACTAATGTGTTTTTTTCATTGTAAAATGATTTCACAAATGGCAAAAGAGAGGGAAACCACTCTTCGTGCAATATCAAAGGACAAAGCATCAAGAAAAATAAATTGAAGAATATGTTGAGAAATATGCTGGATATTTTAGCACCTGCAAATAAATAAACCTTGTTGAGAAGCCTGATTCTGGCAAAAGGAATGGCTACAATAGCGTCAAGTGCTAAAATTGCCGCTATCCATTTCACGATGTCGGCCTTATCGGGATAATTTAATAATGCCGCTATTTGATTGGAAAACAGAAAAATGGCCCCAGAAAATAGCAGGCTAGAAAAAAAGATAGAAGTAAGCGCATTGTTGTATGCTTTTATGCTTTGCGAACTGTCTTTGGTGGCAAATCGAAAATATGAAGTTTCCATGCCGTAAGTAAAAATTACGTTCAAAACGGCTACATAAGCGTACATTTCGGTAACCACACCATATTCGTGCGCTGGAAATATGGATGTATGCAAAGGCGTAAGCAAATAATTCAATAATCTGCCAACGATGGTGGTGAGGCCATAAATGGCTGTTTGCGAAGCTAGTTTTTTAAGCATACATTGGTGAAAATAGGATCAAAAAGTGCATTTTCAGGTTAGAATGCTACTAATTTATGATTTTGAATCGAAGGTAAACCTAAATATTCGAAGTTGAAATAATGGGTGCCAAATACTTCATTAGGTTACCGTGAACCACCAAAAAGACAATCAACGCATTGCCTTTGATTGTATAAAAAATAACCAAACTACCAATGAAGCAGATGTGTTGGCAGGTGCCCTTGTTGCAACGCATTTGCAATGGATATTGATTGCAGATGACAAAAAAGCATTGGCAACAAGAGCTTGCACGGTTGTGCGCGTTTTTGAGATCTGGCACATGCACCAAATGGCAAAATTTGAGCCCTTACAGAAGCCCAAATGGCTTTTTAAGCCATTTGGCTAATGTCGTATTAAGAATAAATAATGAATTAAAAGAAGACAGCAGATGCTTGGTATGTCCAAATATATGCAACGAAAGTGTCGCATTGTGAATTGTATGGTCGAACAGAGAAATGGTAACTTTCAGGATTTTGAGTCTCGAAGGTTCTACTTTTCTTTCTGCTTTCGATGGATATTTAGACGATAGTGTACATTCCCTCCATTTAACAACCAATGAGTTACCGAAGGGAATGCACCAAATTGAAATTTCAACGACTAATATGAAATCGTATTTGAAGTGGTAGGGAATTGAGAATATCTGGTCTGACTACCAAATTCTTCTCTACTTTTAACCAGCCAAATTGCCACTATGGCGACACTAAGTTGATAGAGACGTTCGCAAAAAAGGCATTGGTAATGTTACTTTCGATCGTGTAAGCTGACCTATCTGTAAAACTTCTAAAATTATCGCCCTCATCGCCCTTGAATCTGTAATTGATACGATACCCAGCATTGACAGAAAGCCAAATAAATTTGTAAACAGAAAACTCATAAGCCAATTTAGCGCGAATTTCCGAACGCTTTAGCTCGATATTCTGAAAAAGACCTGGATCTTGTCTCATTAAGGTGTTGAGCCTGTAGGCTGCGCCTTCCAATTCTACGCCAGCGAAGAGTATATTTCTTGTATTCACGTTGTATTTCATGAATGCCTTGGCTGGCAATAATATCTCACATCCCCATTTGCGATTTGGCGAAGTATAATTGTACAATAACACTGGTATGTATAAAATGCCACCCCCTCGGTAGGTTCTCGATACACCCAAGGCAAACATCGATCGATCGTGTTTTTTGATACCAACTGCCGCCACTACTGATAATTTTAATTGATTCATTGAAGGTAAATTGTCGAAAGTATAATCGCCATTCCAATCTCCACTTAATTGAGTCAAAATGAAGTATTTACTGTTCAATGGCTTAAAAAGCGTGGCATTGATACCCATGGTGCGAAGCCCATTGTCTTTCAAAGTTTTAGAAAGTGGATTTTGCAAATTGCCAGAAATATTGTACCTGCTTTCTGAGTAAGTGCCTCCTACATTCAGCAACCATCTGGTATTTGAAATTACTGGAAAATTGGCGAGCAGTCGCAAGCCGTGTGTGGCATTGACCGTAGCATCTGTGGCGTCAGAATTACCAATCACACCAGGAGACAATTTGTAGCCACTTTGCACATCGTAACCAATAGAAATAAGCTTTTGCGGACTTAACCCGAAAATTTTCGAGGTACAATACACTTTGGTACCAGCCGAAGGTGCAGCATCTGCATATTGAGAAAAGTCTTCATCGTCAGCAACATCGGTTTTAACGCTATCAGTCTGAGCCAATGCTTTCATTGAAAACGTGAGCAGGGTTATTGATAATATGGTTTTGAATTTCATTGTTGAAAACTTATTTTATGGGACTGGAAGGCTAATGCTGTACTTAGAGAGGGCAAAAAATGCATGTTTGGATCACAAACATGCAGTAGGAAAATGGTTGTCAATTCTACTATTTTTTCACCACCAAACGAATCCAAGTGTCGGTTCGTCCAAAAAGGGTGACACCAATGAAGCCTCGAACATCTAAAGTGTTTTGATCTGTCAAAGCAATAGCACAACTGTATGTGTTGCCATTTTCTGGGTCGTAGATTGTGCCTTCTTCCCATTTATTATCTCCTATATATTTGAACGATTTAAGGTTGTTATAGCCCAAAAGACGAACATTGCGTTTGGCTTCGTCTGGGTTATTTTTGTCAATTTTTGGAGTTCCGTCTTCGTAATTTGGTTCTTTAAGCCATACTATTTTGCCATAGTATAGATCGTTTGACTTAAATATTTTTATTCTTGCTTTCTTGCTTCCTACTTCCCACAAGCCAAGTATCTTATCCCCTTCACTGCCTTGCTGGGCTTGAGCAAAGAAGTTAGAAAAGAAAAAAACCAGTAAAAATAAGACGATGGATGCTTTAATACGTTTCATGGGGAAAATGGGAGGGTTAGTGAAAGTTTGATGTCAATAATAATAGTAATTTTCTACAAGGTATTTGCAAGCTTGTTACGGCATAAAGCGAAATTTGTTTGGTAAACTACTGAGATATGTGATTTTTTTATTTGCCACCATCAAAACAAATGTAAAATAACGTTGGGAAATAGTGTTAAATGATGAATTTAGCTCAGATAAAGAACTGGAAACCAATGGTGGTCTGCCTTTCTATCTTTTGAGCCAAACTAAATTTAGTTCAAATGGACGGAAATTGGAACAAATTTCAATCGCCTTGGGGTGCGAGAGGAGCAATTGGTGCAGCAAATCGAAGGAGGCCTGCACCGAAATTATGGAACTAAATTTCACTTGCTCGTATACTGGTATCATCTCACACATGAAAATTTAAAATAAAACGATGCGCCAAGAATCAAAACCGGTGGAAGCTTCTCAAACCATCATTACAGAGCTAATGGTGCCAGCCTACGCCAATTTTGGGGGAAAAATTCATGGAGGCATTTTGCTTTCACTTATGGACAAAGTTGCCTATGCCACTGCCAGCAAACATGCAGAAACATATTGCGTAACTGTGACGGTCGATAAAGTAGATTTTTTGCAGCCCGTAGAAGTTGGTGAATTGGTTTCTATGCATGCCTCGGTCAATTATGTGGGCAATACATCGTTGGTGGTTGGCATAAGAGTGGAATCGGAAAATGTAAAAACTGGCGTAGTAAAGCACACCAATTCATCTTATTTTACGATGGTGGCCAAAGACGACAACGATAAACCAACGCGTGTGCCTGCATTGATACTGCAAAACGAAGAGCAGGTAAGACGATTTATCGAATCGATGCACATGAAGGATATCAAAAGCAAGATGAATGATAAAATGAACGATGAACGGTCGAAAATTGAAGCGACAAACGCGACACAATTGCTTGCAAATGAAAGATGCACTATCGAGTACAAAGTTTGATCTGAATTATAGCTTTGAAGCCAACTTTTGGTCGGCAAATTCTTGAAGCTTTTCTCTATCCCTGTCTACTATTTTTTTGCTCTTGCATATTTTTCTTTGGCCGAATAAGAATCTATAACGCTGAAGACGCTTCTAATCAAAATTGCGTTTCACACATTAATAAACTATAATCTGTAAAGGGTATTTACATCAATATCAAGTACATTTCCTTTCCACGACAGGTAATCCAAATGAATGTCAATATCAGAAAGTATCTTTTCATTTGCCATTTTTCTGGTGTGAATATTGGGATGATCTTTTAGATAGTGTTGCAGATCGACATCCTTTACAATTTTCTTGTTCTTTTCTAGAAAAGTGATTCTTAAATTACAATCGTTGGTATGTACGGCATCTAGTATTTTCATAGTTTCTTCGTGATTTTAATACATTTAGGCTTTCTGCCTAATTCAAAATATTCGATCCATAAATTTACAATTTCTTGTTTATAAGCTTCCAAAAATTTTTCAACTTCTACTAGCTTAGATTCTGGAATTGGATATTTGCCTTTGGCATTTTTAAACTTAAATCCGATTATTTTGCCATCCTTTAACATAAATTGAGCAATAGACTCGAATTCATTGTATTGAATATGTACATGAATAGGCTTGTGTTCATTGGAATAGAACATAAAAATGAAGCCGAAATACTCAAATAGTTTGGGCATAAATTTGTATTTACAGTGAACGGCTAGGCTTTTTTAACACCAATTTATCTAGTTTATAACAACTTCACCATATGTCACTTTTTTTATCTTTTGCTTTTCAAAAATTGACTTGATTTTTTCCGATATTATGATTTGAGGTCGTGCAATGTAAAATGTGTCATTTGACATTACTGATTTTCCAAATCCTTCCCATGTCATAAATATTTCAGAATTCATTATGAAATCTTCTGAAATATTTGTGTAGTTATATTTTTTATCAACAATAATGGATGGTTCTCCATTATTCTGAAAAATTATCTTATCGAAATAAGCGTCTCTGTCACATTCTTTGCAACTTGGTGTACCTCTAAATCTTTGAGTTCCTTCTGAGCTCTTATTCATTTTAGGGAAAACACTCTCAGAAAACAAATGAAAATAGGGCAATAATTCTCCTTTCGGATTAATAGTTTGTGATAAAGTGAAATTTTGTATTTCTGCACTAATTATTTTATATAATTTTTCGGAAATCAGGATATCAAAATTGAAAGTTGCAAACAAGTCTTTTTTTACAATTTCAATTTGTTTTACAACTAGATTACCAACAAATTTTGAACCAGTTCCACATCGTTGACAACCTGAATCAAAATCAAAATTTGATTTGTCAAATCCGCTTACTCCAATTTGAGATGAAGTCGTTTTTAAAACGTAAAATTTTTTCATGAATCGAAAACGAACCTTTCCTACTTCTTAAACATATTCTTCAATTGAGCCAGTTTGTCTTCGTAGCTTTCTTCTTTTTGTGGAGTGCTTACAGGTTGTGAAACAGATTTATTGGCAGGTTTTGAACTAGCAGCGTTTAAACTTTGTGATCTTGGTTGTTGAGGGGTGGCTGCTCCTCCGCCTTTCATAGTCAAAGCTATCCTTTTGCGTTGCACATCTATTTCTGTCACCGTTACCATCACTTTTTGCGCTACTTTCACTATCGTTTTTGGGTCGCTTACAAAGGTGTCAGACAATTGGCTTACGTGTACCAAACCGTCTTGATGCAC
>JBJXGB010000170.1:0-3036 GCA_046152935.1 Cytophagales bacterium | reverse complement strand
GCATAGCATTGCCAGCTGATACTTTATTTACAAACGAATACAAATGGTTTGAGCCAACTAAAAAATATCCTGTATTGGTTGTAAAAACACAAAAAGTTTTAGGAATAGAAATAACTCAATCTATAGATTACCTTGATAAGAAAACTTATTACCAACCTACAGCACTTTATGCTTTTTTGCCTCTGACTCCAATTGGAGGAGAAGAAGTTGTTTTCCAAAATCTAAGCATCAATGCAGATAAGTACCTTTGGAATTTTGGAGATCCATCTGCTGGTCCAAACAATACCAGTTCAGAAAAAAATCCTAGCTTTATTTATAGCACGCCTGGCACTTATCTCACTACTTTAACTGCTTTTAGTGGCACAATTACCAGTTCTTTATCATTGCCTTTAACGGTTTTTGCTAACAGCACCATTCTTTCTACCTTTAGTTATTCACCATCTGACAGTTGTTCCTACAGTAAAACCATATTGTTTCAAAACAATTCTACACCAAATGCTTCAAATTATGCTTGGAATTTTGGTGATGGAACTACTTCTACATTGCAAAACCCCCTTCACATATACACTACGTCAGGGCTTTACAAAGTGAAGTTAAGGGTGTCTAATCCGAGTGAAACCCTTATCGATAGTTCATTCAAAATTGTAAAAATAAACGATCCTGTTCTCATACAGGGTATAACACCTTCTGCAACGCTTTGCGGTGGAGCACTTGCATTTATGAATGTTTCGGCAAGTGGATCTGGACTAAAATACAATTGGAATAACAACAATAAGAATCAAGGATTTTATACGTCCATTCCTGGAAAATATTTTGTAACAGTAACTGGAAATTGTAGCAGCAGAATCAGTAATACCTCTACCCTGCTGTTTCAACCTACCACCGAAATTTTGGCACAACCTGCCTCAGTTACTTTGACGGGTGGTGCAAGTACTTTAATTGGTGTCACGGCTGCTGGAGCTCAATTGACTTATTTGTGGAATACCAATGCGAAAACAAATACAATACTGACTTCTATTGCAGGCAGTTATATCGTTACAGTTTCTGGTGCTTGCGGTCAAGTTGTTTCAAACCCAGCCCTGGTGACCACAGTAGCAGGAATGGTTTCTCCACCAAAACCCGTTTTGACTGTAATAGCTTTCAACGCAAGCAAAGTGTACGGTGAAGAAAACCCTATTTTTTCAGGAAATATCATTGGCTTGGTTACTGGCGACAACGTAGAGGTAGTTTTTGGATTGGTTGGGACAAGCATTGTGCCCACTGTAACTGGAACAGACTTAAATAAATACAATTTGTATAGTTTAAATGGTACATTAACCATAATTCGTGCCGACCAAACAGTAAGCATAGCAGGAATAAACACTGTGACACTAAGTGGACTTAACCAAATTGTTTCTATCATTGGTGCGTCAAATTCTGGTTTGCCTGTTTCTTATTTCATTCAATCAAATCCAATGCAAATCGCCACGATTTCTGGAAACTTAATAGATGTGTATAAAATTGGAACCATCACGGTGACCGGAATCCAAAATGGAAATGAGAACTACAATCAATCATTGCCTACTTCAACAGTTTTTGTCGTCACTACTTCAATGAGTGGTCTCATCTCTAAGGTCGATTTGGCCTTTTCGGAAACTTCTATCAACGTATTTCCAAATCCAAACGCTGGTTCTTTCACTATCTTTGTAAATAATGCAGCTGATTTCAAACTTTTAAGTATTGATGGGGTAGAGAAAACTAGAGGTGTGTTGAATGTGGGAGAAAATCAAATCTCAGCTCCGTTTCCCAAAGGCATCTATTTCTTAAAAGTAGGCAGTACTATCAAAAAGTTGATAATTAATTGAGATGCTTGGGGTAGTTTGCGAAGCAATATTAGGAGCTGTCCTGAGTTTAATACTCAGGACGTTCCTTATTAATATTGAATCTTGAGTTGCAAATTCAGGATAGCAGAGGGGGATATTTAGCTAAGTTAATAATTATGGATTGAAAAGTGAAATATGAAATAGACTATACTTTTTACAATTATCAACGAAAAAAGCCCACAGTTTAATAAACCGTGGGCTAAGTAAATTAATTTGCAATCAGATTACTTCGCAGCATTAGCTCTAATAATATTTAAAGCTCCTCCAGCCTTGAACCATTCGATCTGGCCTGCATTGTAGCTGTGTTTAGCTTCAATCACATCTTTAGAGCCATCTTTGTGGTTAAATACCACTTGAAGATTTTTGGCTGGAGCGAAAGTTGTCAACCCAAGAATTTCGATTGAATCGTCTTCTTGAATTTTATCGTAATCGGCAGGGTTGGCAAATGTCAATGCCAACATACCTTGTTTCTTTAAGTTTGTTTCGTGAATACGAGCAAATGATTTTACCAATATGGCACGAACTCCCAAGAAACGTGGCTCCATAGCCGCATGTTCGCGAGAAGAACCTTCACCATAGTTGTTGTCTCCAACAACTACAGATCCAACCCCTGCAGCTTTGTAAGCACGTTGCACAGCTGGCACTTCTGCGTATTCGCCAGTCAATTGGTTTTTAACAGTATTTGGTTTGTCGTTGGCAAAGTTGATGGCACCAATTAACATATTGTTCGAAATATTATCCAAGTGACCACGGTATTTCAACCAAGGGCCAGCCATAGAAATATGGTCAGTGGTACATTTTCCTTTTGCTTTTATCAATAACTTCAATCCTTTCAAATCAACACCTTCCCAAGCGGCAAACGGAGCTAGCAATTGCAAACGATCAGATGTAACCGCTACTTTCACTTCAACTTTGCTCCCGTCTTTCGCAGGTGCTTGATAACCAGCATCTTCTACTGCAAAACCTTTGGCTGGCAATTTGAATCCTTTTGGTTCGTCTAATTTTACTTTTTCACCTTTTTCGTTTGTCAAATAATCTGTCAAAGGATTAAATGTCAAATCTCCAGCAATGGCCAAAGCAGTTACTATTTCAGGTGAAGCCACAAACGCATGCGTATTTGGATTACCATCTGCACGTTTACTAAAATTTCTGTTGAATGAAGTAATAATCGAAT
>JBJXGB010000154.1:0-19484 GCA_046152935.1 Cytophagales bacterium | reverse complement strand
CAGGGCAGCCTGTAGTACTTACCGACCATTGAAATAAATTGATCCCTTGCGAAAGGCCTGTAACAGAGGTATTTATCGCCAAAGGATTAGCTATTACGCCAGTGGTGCTCGTAATCACTTTGCTCCAAGTTCCCGTGCCTTGTAAGGGTGAAGTAGCCACCAATATCGCTTCTGGCGTACAAACAACGGCATCGCTATTTGATTGGGCAATCGAAGGTGTGTTGTTAAATAATGATTGATCGGCTGAAGAAATGCAACCATTCTTATTAATTGTCCACCTGAAAGTATTATTGCCATTAGCTAAATTGCTACCTAATGTTGTAGGATTATTTATTCCCACAATGGTGCCAACTCCAGACACTACAGTCCAGGTACCAACGCCTTGCAAAGGTACGTTTCCCTCCAAACTGCCTTGGTTGATACACAATGTTTGGTTAGAAGCAGTAGCAGCTGTGGTTGGCTGGTTGTTTGTGATGGTTACCAATGAAGTGCTTGAGCAATGGGCAGAAGAGATTTCCCATTGCAATACATTAATATCTGGATTTAGACCTGTAACAGTAGCATTTGCGGCAGATGGAGATAATACTGTACCAGAGAGGGTGTTAATCAACGTCCAATTTCCTGTTCCGTTGGTGGGCGTATTGCCATTCAAAATAGCTTGATCGGTACATAATATTTGGTTTGCCCCAGCATTTGCGAGTGTCACTGTATTGTGATCGATTATTAAGGTAGCGAACGTAGAGGCACAACCAGAAATATTTATTGTCCAAATCAATTCTGTTCTGCCATCTCCATTTAGCAAAACAGTAGTTCGCGCTGAAGTTGGATTGGCGATCGTCCCAAAACCAGTCACAGTTTGCCAAAGGCCAATGCCAACAGTGGTGTTTAAGCCCGTAATTGAAACAATATTGGTGTTACAGATCTGAAAATAATTGGTTTGAATGGCGGCTACTTCAGGGTTTTGCCTCGTAACTGTAATTGTTTTGGAGCTTGGCGCACACCCTGGAAATGAAATAGACCACATATATTGATTGGTACTGCCGACCAAAATACCTGAAACAGAGGTGTTTGCAGCAAAAGGATCGGAAAAAGTGCCCGTGCCAGACACCAAGTGCCACCGGCCAACGCCTTGTGTAGGTACATTGCCAGAAAGCGTAGTTGAACTTAAGCAAATAAATTGGTCTGCGCCTACTTGAGCTTCCGTAGGTGCATTATTGGTAATGGTTACTGTGCTTGCTGATTCGCAAGTGCCTTTCGAGACTTTCCACTCTAATACAGAATTGCCTTCGGGGATATTGGAAATGGCAGTGCCTGATACAGATTGATTTAGAAAAGTATGGCCAGAATTTGTACCCAGAATACTCCAAAAACCTGTGCCTAACGTTGGGTTATTGCCACTCAAAGTGGTAGTATTTGAGCAGAGGATTTGGTTTGAACCTGCATTGGATGGAGTCACGATATTGCTGGTGATCGAAATTTGAGAAACACAACGATCATTGTCTTCCGTTACCCATTTAAATACATTTAACCCTGAATTTAGACCTTGAATTGTAGTTGTACTAGAATAAGGATCATCACCTATCAAGTTATTAGATTCATCTTCCCAATAATAAAGAGAGGCAACGCCATTATCTAACGCATTCATTACCACCATGTTACCGCAAACTTCTTGATTAGACCCTCCGAATGCTGGCTTGTTGTAGTAGATATCAGCTGTGGCCATCAATGAACATTCTCCTCTCGTTACTATCCATCCTAATAAATTTTGTCCTTGAGATAATCCAACCACGGTATTTATCCTTAGGCTCGGGCTTACGAATGACCCTACTCCACTAAGTACTGTCCATACACCCGTTACATTTGCAGCAAGAACACTTCCTCTAATTGCGAAATTTGACTCACAACTTGTAAATACGGCAGGTGTGGTAGTCGGTGTATTGGGTCTATTGTTTGTGATTGCTACTTGAGCAGTCACCACATTAGAAGTAACGGTGTTAGTAACCGTCCACCTCAAAATATTAGCGTTCTGTGCCAAACCAGTAATACTTGACGTTGGACTTGCGGTGTTTGTAAACGTTCCAGCTCCCGATATTCTTGTCCAGTTTCCAACTTCATTTGCATCTAATGGTGTGGCGTTTAATTGATAGCTTGAGCCGCAAACAGTGGCATTTGAACCAGCAGAGGCCAACAAATCAAAATTGATTAAAAGTACTGCTAAGACGAAAAATAATATTTTTTTCAAAAATGAATTAGTCAAAATTTTTACAAAGGATTTTTAGACAAGAACTTACGCGCTCTTATTTTATGTTTATTTTTACAATAGTTTAAAAACTATTCAAAAGATTATTAATCAGTTGATTAGCTAAATACTTGAAGTAGGATTCTGTTAATACGACAATTAATGAGTAATACTACATTATTCATAACCACGCAAATGTAAACCATTTTATCAAATTATGCTAGTAAAACTATTTTATATTAGTAAGTTAATTTGCAATTAAAATAGGATTAAATTTTTAAGATAAATTAATTGATTTAGATTAGGTGAGGTGGCATATAAACACCAATATGCTTTTGGGTTATCGGAAAATTTGAGGCTAAGCTGCGTAACAGAAACACGTTTGTTGGTGATATTCCATTGGCAAATCGAAACATTATCAATAGAAACAACAAAATGAACGAGTAAAAAAGAAATTTTTAGTATCATTGTGCTGAAAACAAATTAATCAACAACATGGCAACAAATATCACTTTTAGCATGATAAAGCCCGATGCTGTCACCGACAAGCATTCTGGAGCTATTTTGAAAATGATCGAAGAAGCAGGTTTTAAGATCAAAGCCATAAAAAAAACCGTACTTTCTCAAGAAAGAGCTGGCGAATTTTATGAAGTGCACAAAGAAAGGCCATTTTATGGCGAATTGAAAGATGTAATGAGTGCAGGTCCAATTATCGCTTTTGTACTTGAAAAAGAAAATGCAGTAGCCGATTTTCGCAAATTGATCGGTGCTACCAACCCAGCCAATGCAGATGCAGGCACAATTCGCAAGCTATTTGCCCGTTCGCTCGAATCAAATGCCATTCATGGTTCTGATTCTGACGAAAATGCTCAACTTGAAGCATCCTTCTTTTTTGCTAAAACAGAGATATTTTAGCGACCAGTAAAATCCTAACGAACAAAAAAGCCTTTGAATTTGAAATTCAAAGGCTTTTTTGTTATCATATATGTATTCTAATTTACATCTTGACCAGTGATTTGGAATTCCAAATCATCAGCCACCTCTGCTACTTCACGCACCATATCTTTGATCAATTCGGCAGTGGCTTCATCTACAAATACTGAAGAAGCTACTTGCAAGTAGCCTTCTTTTATGATTATTCTACAAAAAGTGAAGTTGGCCGCCTCTGTAAGATACTTTTGCATGTCAATTTCGCTGGTAAACTCACAAACTTTTGAATCGAACTCCAAAAAGCTGTGTTTGCCGGTTTTTCTTGTCCAAGCCAATACTTTTTGGTAGCGACCGTGCTTGGTTGGCAACATCAAAATATACTGGTTATCTGTGTATGTGATTACTTTTCCACCTATTTCGTTGGCGTAATCTTCAAGTAATTTGTCGACATTTAATATTTTAGACATCAGTAAAAATTATTTATGGTTAAAAAACAATATGAATTTCTTGATTTTAAAAAGCCTCTGTATTATCTAGATCAACTTTTAAGTCTTAATTACTATGAATTTTGATAAACTGTATGAAAATTCTTCAAATCTATCTAAATCTTCAGCAAAATACAATAAAACTTTTAAAGCGTTCACTACTGCCAAACATTCACCCGTTCTATTAAAATGAAGCTGATTTTGGGGTTCTAGGAAATGGAATCACGTCTCTAATGTTGGCCATACCTGTCACAAAAAGCATCAATCGCTCGAAACCCAAACCAAAACCAGCGTGTGGAGCTGTGCCAAATTTTCTGGTTTCTAAATACCACCAAAGTTCTTCTTCATTCATATTCATCTCTTTCACTCTAGCTAGTAATTTTTCGTAGTTTTCTTCTCGTTGCGAGCCGCCAATTATTTCGCCAATACCTGGGAAAAGTACATCCATTGCCCTGACTGTCGTTCCATCTTCGTTTTGCTTCATATAAAAAGCTTTGATGTGCTTGGGATAGTTGACAAGGATCACTGGTTTTTTAAAGTGCTTTTCAACCAAATAGCGTTCGTGCTCCGACTGCAGATCAGTACCCCATTCTACTTTATACTCAAATTTATGACCCGATTTTTGCAATATTTCTACGCCCTCTGTGTAATTGAGCCTGACAAAATCAGTATTGGCCACCAAATTGAGCCTTTCGAGCAATTCCTTATCGTACATTTGGTTTAGAAATTCCAAATCATCAGCACAGTTTTCTAAGGCGTATTTTATTAAGTATTTGATAAAATCTTCGGCCAGATTCATATCATCTTCCAGTTCATAAAAAGCCATTTCAGGCTCAATCATCCAAAATTCGGCCAAATGGCGAGAAGTATTTGAGTTTTCGGCTCGAAATGTAGGGCCAAAAGTATATACTTCAGATAATGCCATGGCAGCCAATTCGCCATTCAATTGTCCCGAAACAGTCAAGTTTGTGGCTTTTCCAAAAAAATCTTGCTCAAAATCGATCGCTCCTTCAGTCGTTTTCGGCAATTTATTCAAATTCAAAGTAGTGACTTGAAACATTTCGCCTGCACCTTCTGCATCTGCACCTGTGATGATGGGCGTGTGAACATAACAAAAACCTTTGTCGTTGAAATATTTGTGAATGGCAAAAGCCATCGCGTGGCGAATGCGAAAAATAGCACCAAATGTGTTGGTTCGGGGTCGCAAATGGGCTATTTCACGCAAAAACTCTAAAGTATGTCCTTTCTTTTGCAAAGGGTAAGTTTCAGGATCGGCAGCACCATATATTTCGATCTTATCTGCCTGTATTTCAACAGTCTGACCCTTTCCTTGCGATTGAACCAATGTGCCAACAATATTTAAACAAGCACCAGTGTTGATGTCTTTAATAATTTCCTCGATAAAAGTTGGTAAATCAACCACCACTTGTATATTATGAATAGTCGAACCATCGTTCATAGCGATAAAAGCTACAACTTTGCTCTCTCGTTTGGTGCGAACCCAACCTTTTACACAAACTTTGCTGCCATATTCTGTCGATTTTAGTAATTCCTTTATTTTGGTGCGTTGCATAAGCTTGTGTTGAAAATTGAATATTTTTGAAAAACTGAAACTTTAATTGCAAATGAGGCTGCAAAAAAACAATATTTTACTCTTTTTGCCAAAAGGATTAATTTTTTACACTAGTTCATCTAAAAAATGCCTTTTAGCATTAATGTTTTGGGTATTTGCCGTTCAGTCATTGGCTCAAAACAGCAAGAATTTCAATCAATACCTTTATAATGTAGCCAGTGAAAAATTTAAACAGAATGACTTTTATGATGCTATACCAGATTTTGAAAAACTAGTTGCAGAAAACCCTCAAAATGAAGAAATAGCCTTCAAATATGGTGTTTGCCTTTCGGAAGTGGGTCGGGATCAACAAAAAGCGATTCCATTTTTAAAAAACACCTACAATACTGGCAACGAATTATCTGCTTACTATTTGGGCAAAATATACTTTAACTACATGCAATTTGATAGTGCCAACCATTATTTGAATGTATTTTTAACAAAAGCCACTCCGGAAAACTTAAAAAAAACGGATGCTTCCCAAATGCTCGACCGTATGTTTGATGCCATGCTTTTGATGAATGAAGCCCAAAATGTTAAAATATCGAATTTGGAGAATATCAACTCTGTCTATCCAGACTATTCACCAGTAATAAAAGTCGATAATTCGATACTGTATTTTACATCAAAAAGAGAAGACACAAAAGGGCAAAAAAAAGATGAAAATGGGCAATATTACGAAGATATATATGTCTCAAAAGCTGAAAATTCCGCTTTTAAAGCGAGTGAAAATGTTGGTTCTCCACTAAATTCCAAAGAGCACGATGCTACAGTTGCCCTAAGTGCCGATGGAAGTGAAATGATATTATACCGTACCGATCCATATTCAGGAAATGGTGATTTATTACTTTCTAGGAAAGAAGGAGCAACTTGGTCGATGCCGTTTAAGTTGGGATTCAATATCAACTCTCCTTATCTAGAAAGTTCTGCATCAATTTCCAGCGATGGAAATACCCTTTATTTTACCAGCAACAGACCAGGTGGATTTGGTGGATTGGACATTTATAAATCTAAAAAAGGTAAAAATGGAGTTTGGGGCAATGCTGAAAATTTGGGACAAGATATTAATACAAAACTGGACGAAGAAAGTCCATTTATAAATAGCGAAGGTAGAATTTTATATTTCAGCTCAAAAGGTCACGCACCCAATATGGGAGGCTTCGATATTTTTAGGTCTGAATTAAATGAAAATGGAAAATGGAAAAAACCAGAAAATATGAAATATCCAATAAATACTTTGAAAGACGATTTGTATTTTACTGCATCTGTAGATGCAAAAGCAGGCTATTTGAGCTCAAATAGGATAGACTCGAAGGGAGATTTAGACATTTATATGATCGAGCTAGACGAAAAAGAGCCAAACATTACCATTTTTACAGGTGTGGTGAAAGAATACCAGACCGATAATTACATAAAAGCAGAAATAGAAGCCATTGATAGAAAAACAAACAAAACAGTACTGAAACAACATTCAAATGCAGAAACTGGTGAATTTTTGGTGATTTTGCCTAATAATAAAGACATAAAACTTGTTTTTGACAAGGGAAATACTATTTTTACAGAGATATTTGACGGCAATTCATCCAATAAATTTCGTGCGCTTTTTAAAGTTATTGAACTGGAGACAAAGTAATAATATATCTCTAAAGAAAATAAGAAGTTTTGTATTTTTACTTTTCCTGCTTTTTATTGTAGACAACGCCTTGATTGCCCAGTATTCTGTCAACAGAAAGCCGCAAGATGAACATTTGATCGTTTCTACAATGGATTTGATCTACAATTTCCAATTTGAAGAAGCTCAAAAGCAAATTACAGAAGTAAAAAAACGATTCCCAAACCATCCGATTTATCATTTTTTGGCTGCAATGGCATGCTATTGGGAAATGGTACCGATCGCGATTGAAAACCCCAGGTACAAAACTTACGAATATCATTTATTAAAAACCTTAGAGCTCTCGGAAGCAATGCTGCAAAATGAAAGCACGACACAGGAAGCTACATATTATATGATGGCAGCCAATAGTTCGCTAATTGTGAGCTATTTGAAAGCAAAAGACTATGGAAAATCGATAGCAGAAGCCCGAAAAACGTATGCTTTTATGAAAGAGGGCTTCGATTGGGGCGAAAAATATCCAGATTTTAATTTTTCTTCTGGATTGTACTATTTTTATGCAGAACAGTATCCAGAAACACATCCAATAATACAACCATTGATGTGGTTTTTCACCAAAGGTGATCGAGAAAAGGGCATTGCCTTACTGAAAAAAAGTGCCCAAAATTCAGTATTCTCAAAAACTGAATCTGATTATTTTTTAGCACATGTATATCTCAAATATTACAACCAGCCCAATGAATCATTAAAATATGCTAAAAAACTGATTGAGAAATATCCAAATAATTATTTTTATATTTCAAGATATACGGAGGCCTTGGTGCTATTAAAAAAATATGTGGAGGCTAAGCCATTCGCAGAAAAATTACTAAAAAATCAAATTGACTATGCCCAGATTTCTGGAAATTTATTTTTAGCAATGATAGAATTGGCTAATAATAGCAACGCTGCCGCTAAGAGACGCTTTGAAGTGGCCGAAAAATTATCGCTTACGAGCAAAAAACAAACAGCCGACTATTTGGCTTTTGTGTATTTAGGATTGGGGAAAATATACGAAAAAGAAAATAATCCCAAAAAGGCAGAAAAATACTTCGACAAACTCCAAGAGATTGGAGAGTACAAAATACATAATGTTGAGTTAGAAGCTTACAAAAAAAGAAAGAAGGCGGCAAAAGGCAAGTGAAAACGTTCCTATTGATCGCTAAATCGTGACATCCTATGATTAAATGTAAACAATGTAGAATAGTTTTTAAGGATCAATTTTTATTTTCTGCAAACGATCAATATCAGTATCGTCATTGGGCTTTGGAACATGAACTTTGAGTAAAAACAACAAGCCAACCACAAAAAAAGCACCCAAAACGATTATGCTGTTTCTAGCACTTCCTGTGAAAGCCTCTATCAAACCGTAAGCCAAAGTGCCTACAACGATTGAAACCGCACTTACTGCCTCATAAAAACTAAAATAAGAAGCGTTTTCGTGCGAATTTTGCGGAATTAATTTAGCAAAAGTAGCACGAGATAAAGATTGAATACCACCCATTACCAAGCCTACCACTGCTGCAAGTAAATAAAAATCGTAGCCATCGCGCACCATGTAAGCTCCAAAACAAATCAAAATCCAAATACCAACCATTACGCTCAAAGACATAATGTTGCCAAAACGTGCAGAAAGGCGGGCGAATAAATAGGCTCCAGCTATGGCAATAATTTGCAAAATCAAAACTGTTCCAATCAAAGCCGCTGTGGGCAAATGCAACTCTTTTTCAGCAAAAACAGTAGCTATCAACATTACTGTTTGCACACCCACATTGTAAAAAAAGAAAGCGATTAAGAACTGCTTGATATTAGGGTACGTGGTGATGTCTCTAAAAACAGCCCTTAAATTATGAAAGCCCTTAAATATCCATCCTTTTTCTTTGATTGAATGCACAATTTGATCTTTTGGCAAATAATAAAACGAGTACAATGCAAAACCCAACCACCAAATACCAACACTTAAAAATGACAAACGTGTAGCCAAACCGGTAGAAATGCCACCAAAATATTCTGGTTTCATAATCATCACCAAGTTAAAGATCAGCAACAATACGCTGCCAATATAGCCCATCGAATAGCCTTTGGCACTTATGCGATCGTACTGATCTTCAGTGGCTATTTCTGGCAAGTAAGAATTGTAAAAAACAAAACTACCACTGTAGCCTATACCAGCCAACACAAACATGATAATGGCAAAATTGGCAGTTTCAGTTTCGAAAAAGTACAACAACATGCAGGCCGTACTACCTATAAAGCAGAAAATACGCATGAAAATTTTCTTTCTCCCAGTATAGTCCGATATCGAAGTAAGTACCGGACTTACCAATGCGATTAACAAAAAAGTGAAGGAAAGTGAATAAGAATACAAAACCGAATTTTTGACCTCAAATCCAAAGAAATTAATCAAATCGCCACCTTGAGCATTGACAGCTACTTTTGAATAATAGATTGGAAACACGGCCGAAGTAATGGTAAGGTTATATACCGATACCGCCCAGTCGTACATACACCAGGCATTGATGATTTTTGGATTGTTTTTCATTGTGCGAATATAAATAGGATGTCTTACTTTTGCTACTCAATCGATTTTAAATGCCAAATCCTAAGAAAATCATCATTGTGGTGGGAACTCGCCCCAACTTCATCAAAGTAACTCAGTTTGACAAAGAATTTGCCAAGTTTGGCAGCCAATTTGATTACAAACTAGTACATACTGGTCAACATTACGACTACAATATGTCAGATATTTTTTTCCAGCAATTGCAAATCAGAAAGCCCGATTATTTTTTAGGTACACCTTCTGGTAGCCCAACATTTCAAATAGGAATGATAATGGTTGAATTGGAAAAGGTATTTGACATTGAAAAACCAGATTTAGTGATCGTGGTGGGAGACGTAAATTCAACATTCGCAGCAGCATTTACTGCCTATAAAAAAGGGATAAAACTGGCACATTTGGAAAGTGGCTTGAGAAGCAATGACCGCAACATGCCCGAAGAAATCAATCGCATTTTGACTGATGAAATTTCTGATCTTTTTTTTGTAACCGAAAGTTCTGGCTTAAAAAGTTTAAAAGAAAATGGAAAAACGAAAAATCAGGTAAAATTTGTGGGAAATACCATGATCGATACCTTGGTGGCGTTCGATGGAGAAATAGACAAAGCAGATATTTTAGAGAAACTCGATTTACAAATCAAGAATTACGCATTAATCACCATTCATCGTCCATCAAATGTAGATGAAAAAGAAAACTTAACATTAACGATCAATATACTTACAGAAGTTGCCAAAAAACTGAAAGTTGTATTCCCCATTCATCCGCGAACATTGAAAAAAGCCGAGGAATTTGGCATCAAATCGAAATTGACTGAAAATTCAAACATCATTCTCACCGAACCATTAGATTATTTTGCATTTCAAAAGCTAGTCAAAAACTGCTGTTTTGTGCTCACTGATTCTGGGGGAATACAAGAAGAAACTACTTTTAGACAAGTGCCATGTTTGACTTTGAGAAAAAATACTGAGCGACCATCAACAGTAGAGATAGGCAGCAACGAACTTTTGGAATTTGACATAAAAGCAATAATGAATAAAGTGGAAGAAATTATTGCTGGCAAGTTCAAAAAAGGCAGTATTCCACCCCTTTGGGATGGAAAAGCCACAGAAAGGATAGTACAAGTCTTGGCAGAAATTGTTTAGATTTGTACTTTAAAATTATGAATTATTGGATTGGTATATGCAGATAATGAATTGCTGAACGCAGGTGATGTTTTACAAAGTCGTTCAGGAAAGTTAGCTTTTGAACTTGTAAAAAAAGTCCAAATAAGGGCTATGGTAGACACTGGAGCTTATTTTTTGGGTATTAGTGAAAACATTAAAAACCAACTTGGTTTAATACTTATAGAGACCGCTTACGGTACACTTGCCGATGGCTCTCAAATTGAGGTTAAAGTAGTAGGCCCAGTAGAAGTTCGATTCAAAAACAGGCGAACCACTGTAGATGCCATGGTTTTGCCTGGGAATTCCGAAGTTTTGCTTGGGGCAATACCAATGGAAGGAATGGATGTGGTAATAAACACACTAAAACAGACCATAGAAGTAAATCCTGAACATCCTTATGTACCCAATTATTCATTAAAATAAATTGGATCAAACCATGTTTAGTGTTTGAATAACTTTGAATGCAACTTAAGAATTGTAAATACATTGGCCAAAATGGCTAAATTTGCACTATAAAATTTAAGAATATGGGATTAGTATATGCAGATATCGAATTGATAAATTCTGGAGATTTATTTTTAGAAGATGATGGATACATAAAACCAGAAGCCGTTAGGAGAGTAAACGTGAGGGCAATGGTAGATACTGGTGCTTATTATCTAGCCATTAATGAGAATGTTAGAAACCAGCTAGGTATAAAAACCAAAGAAAAAAGTTTTGCTACCTTGGCTGATGGGCAAGAAATACCAATAGATATTGTTGGTCCCATTGAAATTAGATTTAAAAACAGAAGAACAAGTGTCGATGCTATGGTTTTGCCCGGAAATGCAGAAGTATTACTGGGTGCTATCCCTATGGAGGGAATGGATGTGGTAATAAACCCACTAAAACAGACCATAGAAGTGAATCCTGAACATCCTTATGTACCCAATTTTTCATTGAAATAATTAACTTAATTAAACTTAAATTTTATGAAATCACATGCAACTTTATCCCTTAAAATTCAAAACCATTTATAAAGATAAAATATGGGGTGGAGAAAAAATCAAAACAGTACTTGGTAAAGACTTCTCTCCCCTACCCAATTGTGGGGAAACTTGGGAAATATCTGGCGTTAAAGGCAATATATCTGAAGTAGCCGAAGGCGAATTTAAAGGCCATAATTTAATTGAACTGATTGACAAATTTAAGGGCCAATTGGTTGGTGAAAAAGTATACGCACAGTTTGGCAACGAATTTCCCCTGCTCATCAAATTTATAGATGCCAATGATGACCTCTCTATTCAAGTGCATCCCAATGATGTTATGGCGAAAGAAAGGCACAATTCATTCGGCAAAACAGAGATGTGGTACATTTTTGAAGCTGACAAAGGCGCAGAATTAAATACTGGTTTCAAATCTAAGATAGATAGTGCTACTTATGTCAAACATCTGAACAACAATACTTTAGATGAAATTTTAAATTTTGAAACCGTAGCTGTAGATGATGTATTTTTCCTTCCAGCAGGCAGGGTTCATTACATCGGCAAAGGTATTTGTTTGGCTGAAATTCAGCAAACTTCTGATATTACTTATAGAATTTACGACTTCGACCGAAAGGACGATAAAGGCAATCTCAGAGAATTGCATACAGATTTAGCACTTGATGCAATCGACTACAATTGGTATCCTGATTATAAAACGGTATATGAAAAGAAAAAAAATGAAGTGACTAATTTAATTACTTGTCAGTACTTCCAAACCAATCGTATTCATTTCGACACAAATAGCAAACGCGATTATAGCCATTTAGACTCGTTTGTGATTTATGTATGCGTAGACGGAAGTTTTAAATTGAAAACAAAAAACTACAATTTAATCGTAAAAAAAGGAGACTCTATTCTTCTGCCGGCCGAAATCAAACAAGTAGAATTAATACCGATTGGAACTGCGAAACTGCTAGAGGCTTGGGTGCCGTAATTTTCCTTTACTTATTGATTGTAAACAGAAAATGCTTCCAAGTGGAAGCATTTTCTGCAAATTGAGCTCTTGAGTATTATTCAATGTCTTTTGCAACAAATATTTCATTTCTTAACGAATTTCAAGCGATAATTAGTGCCATCTAATTCATACAGAACCACATACAACCCTTTTGGCAAATCGTTTAGATGAGTGAGAGAAACAATATTACTATTTATTGGATTGAAATACGTCTTTACAACACTGCCAAAATTATTGTAGACTTTTAGTGCAAGATTTTTCTGAATGGTTTCAACTAAATTGATGGTCAACTCATCGTTTACAGGATTTGGATACGAGGTTTGGATTTCCCTCTTATCACTTTGAAGTGCAGATGTAACTGCATCACCTTGTTGGTACACTCTTATATAATCAATCAGCATCGAACCTTTGCTAAAAGTCGGCTCAATCTTCGATTGAATGGCTAAATTGAGTAGAAAATACTGGTCGCTATCAAATGGCCAAGTGCTGGCTGTTTTTTCTACAGGATTGTAGGTATAATATTTAACATTATCCACGCTAAATACCAACTTCTCTGAGGTCCATTCACATTTATACACATGAAAATCTGTAGAAGCTGTCGACACAATTTTGCCGCCTTTATTAAATGTGTTCCCCGAACTGGATGGCGTATGCAGCGCACTTTGGATAAAGTTTTGGTTGTCGCCCCAATGCTCCATCATGTCTATTTCGCCACAAGCAGGCCAGTTAGTTGTGCCAAAGCCTTCATTATCCCAATAGCCGCCATCTTCATTGATATTTTTGCCCAGCATCCATATAGCTGGCCAGGTACCAACGCCTGTCGGAAGTTTAGCCCTTACTTCTACCTTGCCATATTTAAAAGCATACTTTGAATTCAATCTGGCAGAGGTATACGACTTTACGGTTCCTTGATTGCTGAAAGTCTCTTTTTTTGCTGTAATGTTTAATAAACCATCTTTCACAAAGGAATTTTCAATTCGATTGGTATAGTGTTGTATCTCATTATTGTACCAACTTCCGCCAGGCGGCAATTGGGTTTGATGAAACCATTTCTGACCATTTATCGCTCCTTCTACCTCAAATTCGTCCGACCAAACCAGCTTATCAAAAACAACACTGGTAGTGGTAACAATAGCTACAATATTATCAAAATAGAAATTATCAATATAAGCCAATACCTTATCTGTATTATTTTCTCCATTTATTTGTATCAATACGCGATCAAAATCTGTACGTAAAGCTGGTGCAGGCGAACTTTTATCTAAGTTAAGATAAGCATCATTTTTAAAGTCGAAGGTTACCGTTTGCCATTTATCCACCGCAATCGACTTGATAATTTCCGTCTGCGTAGTCCAAGGTTCACCTAAAGTGCCGTTTTGCAATTTTAATGAAATTTGATTTTTTTGGCTACCTGTCAATCCACTCGAAGGCACGTATACCATGAGTGAAAATTTCGAATTGCTAGACAAGTTAATTTTATCGCTAACATCAAATTTCAAATTTGCGTATTCCCCACCAATATCATGGTATTCCAATACTGTAGATGACGTATTTATCTCCTTTTTGAAAGGATTTGAAACCGTTTCTTTGATATTAAGATTATCTGCAGTCCAATTATTTATGCTGCCATTTCCTTCAAAATCGTCTTGAAGTATTTGCGAATTCATAGAGTACGACAACGATAACAACAATGCGAGCGAGAAAAAACTTCTATACATAGAGGAAAGTTTATTACTAAATAGTTTTGAGAGCTACGATCAAGGAGTAAAATACCAATAAAAACCTATTATTCGTAAATAAAACTAGAATTTAATTGATTAGTACGTAAAAATAAAGTTTAAGATTGATGCTTACTACTAGAACAACAAAGAAAATTTTCGTTGAAAACAAAAAAGACTTAAAAAAAATTTAAGCACTTTTTTCATATCTGGTAATAAGTAAACAATAAATATGCTTTCTTAATCATCTGTTCATTATCAATTATCTTAACATTAAACAAGAAAACCTGTTCACTCGACTACACTTTCAAAATCCAGCCATAGGGATCTTCCACCAATCCGTATTTAATTTCGTACAATGCCTTGGTCATTTTGGTTGAAAAACTTTGATCCGTAGGGGTTGGTATTTGGTAATCAATTTCTTCAAAATTTATCACATTAATGGGAGATATTACCGCAGCCGTACCAGTGCCAAACGCCTCTTGCAAAGATTTATTCTTAATGGCTGCAATTATTTCTTCAACTGTCACTTTCCTTTCTTCAACTTTTATGCCCCAATCTTTTGCAATCGTAATAATGCTATCTCTGGTAACACCTTGCAAGATTGAGGTAGTCAATTTCGGGGTAATGAGCACATTATCAACCATAAACATCACATTTGAAGCACCAGTTTCTTCAATATATTTGTGCTCTTTGGCATCTGTCCACATGATTTGTTGATAGCCTTCCTTTTGAGCCAATTGTGCTGGCAAAAGAGAAGCAGCATAATTACCGCCCGTTTTTGCAGAACCAATTCCACCTTCTGCCGAGCGAACATATTGTGTTTCAATTTTCACATTTAGCTTGCCAGAAAAATAGGCACCTACGGGCGAACAAAATATGATGAAATAATAGTTTTCAGAAGGTTTTACCCTAATAAATGCATCCATTGCAAAGGCGAAAGGCCTAAAATACAAAGACGAACCTTCTTGGGTCGGCACCCAATCTCGATCGATTTTTGCCATTTCTATCACACCTTCCATAAACAACTCTCTAGGTACATGAGGCATACAAACACGCTCCATCGAATGATTCATTCGTTCCCAATGCGATTCTGGACGGAAAATCAATATATCTTTAGAGTTTTTGGCTCGGTGGGCCTTAAATCCTTCAAAAACAGTCTGTCCATAATGCAAAGCTGCGGTTGCAGGGCTTATCGAAAGGTTTTGATAAGGCACAATTCGCATATCGTGCCACTCATTTTGGTTGTAATCGGCCACAAACATGTGGTCGGTGTGGTATTTTCCAAAATCAAGATTGTCGAAATCTATACTTGGTTTGGTTGAGTTTTTTGTTTTTTCGATTCTAATTTGAAAATTGTCTGTCATTATTAGCCTTCATTATATTTCAAAATGGGGCTGTAAAATTATACTTTTCTGCGACTGTAAAAAGAAAATAGCAAAATATTTACAATTTTCAGCCCAAAAAGCTGCATTTATCTCCACAATCAGGCAAAAAAAGCATATCAGCTTAAAATTTCTGCAATTCTTCTGCCAAAACTGTGCTCGGCAAACTTATGTAGCCCGATTCCTTGCAATATTTTTGCCCTTCGGTAATAGTCCATTTTAAAAATTCGATCGTCAGCTTTTTTTCAGGTTTGCCCTTGGTTAAAAAAAATAAATTTCGTGCCGGTGGCGAAGGATAATTGCCATTGTTTATCGCTTTTATTACACTATCCAAAGAGGAATAGAAATTTTCATTCGCTTCGAGTTTGCCATTTCCATTCACATCGATTGGCAGAGGCACAATGCCACTGTGCGGTTTTCTTGTCGATACATCATAGATATACAGTGTATTGTTAAATCCAATGCCGTTGGTCGATTTTTTTACCGCTTCAGCCACACCAGGATCGCCAAAAACACCGATTCCTTTCAAATCGTCTTGATCTGTATTCAGAAACTTCGACCACGATTCGGTAACACCGCCAGCATCTGAGCGTTTGAACACTTCAATTTTCGTATTATCTTCATTACCAACTACTTGCCCCCAAGTAGTGAACTCTTGGCTTACATATATCTTTCTAAATACTTCAACGGAAACTCCTCTTTCGAAAATTTCTTTCAATACCGGATTGTGCATATTGACGGTAGGAATTACAGCATCTTTGGTAACAGCCACAAACCAAGCTCCTTTTTTTATCTCTTCTTCATTTACATCTCGCCCTACCATGCCAATATCTGCGGTTTGTGAAAGTGCATCTGCCACACCCTTGCCTGTGCCGCCAGCAGTAACATCAATTATAACGTTTGGATGCAATTTTTGGAACTCTTCAGCCCATTTTATGGCCAACGGATACAGTGCAAATGAGCCAGATATGGATATCTCGCCTTCTAATTCACCCAAATTTTCTGTCTTTTTCTCGCAGGAAACAAACAGAAAAGTTAATATTCCAAGAATAGCTATTTTATTTTTCATTGAGTTAAAATTTTAATAATGAGCAATATTAACAAATATTATTCTTAAATAAATAAAAATATATATTAATTCAGAATAATATTCTGAGGAATAGATTTCAAAGTTACCTTTGTGTTAATAATAGTATTAATTCAAGAAAAATATTACGTACATTTGTTTAATATCTAAATGCTTTATGGTTTAGAGCCAAAGATGAAACTAAAGACAGCACAGCTCCTTATTTCAATTATTTTTTTGAGCTACAACTCGCAGGCTCAAATTTTGGGATTCTTAAAATCGGAAAAACGTCCAAATAAAAAAACGTCTGTTGGTTTCACAATTTCTCAAAAGTCGCTGAAACGTGAAAATCCAAACTATGACAAATTGAATAGAAATACGGTTGAGAAAGAGAAGTATAGTAAGTTGGAATGCCCAACCAAATCGCCCAAAAAACCCAATAAAGTAGATCTTCCATTGTATGAAACTACTTCCAAGGCAAATTTGATACGTTCGTCTGCTCTGGTACATTTCGATCTGGTCGAATTGGAAGATGTGCACTTGAATATTCCTGCATTCAAGCTGTTCAAAAATAATATGACAGATTTTACGGCCGATGGAGAGCACGAATTTAAAGAAATTGTGCAAAAAATCGACCATTTTTTGGGAAACAACCACGAAGGGAAGGGTGTCTCGCTGAAAATTGTAGGCAGCGCATCGCAAATACCTACGAGTTTTGACCAAAGTCTACCAAACAACAATATCAATGCAAATGGCAGCTCGATACCGGGGCAAACTTCTATTCAGAATAATAAAAAACTTGCAAAGGCCCGTGCAGATGAATTGGCACATAAAATAAAAGCCATTTTCCCAAGCATTGTTATTGAAATACCCACGTTGGATGAAATTGAAATTGGCAAAACTCCTTGGACGCGAGAGGTGCAAAAAGCCCTTAATCAAGCTGCAATGCGAGGCGATAAAGACGAGGTTTTTAGGATCTACGAGCCTTTTCAAAAAGACCAATGGGTAAAAGTTGAGTCTAAAGATCGCACAAGCCGTACTATTCAACCAGAATCAATAAAAATGTTCAAAATTTCAACCACGCCATATCTCAAGATGAAAGATGGAGGAGTGGAAACGGAAATAAAGTCATTATTTATAGTTTCGAAAAAAACTTATGATGTCATAGGCGATCACCATCTTTTTGGAAATGTACAAGCGAGAGATCAATTTATTAAAAAATTGGGCTTAAAAGTTTATACTGAAGAAAAAAATGGCACAATTCGATATTATATGTTGAACGGAAAAGAAGAGACGGTAGCATTTCACATTGCCGACCAAAATGAGCGAATTTATGAATTGTATAAATTGGGTATCGTTGATAATATGGACGAACACATTTTAGAAGATAGAATTATTGCCGATATTAAAGGAATAGAGAGCAAATAGGTAGGATTGCAATGACAAGAAACTAGCTATTTATGTTTCTAGAATATGTATCAAACGCTCTATATCAATCGTTTTGGCACATTTGAAGTGCATCTCTGGACAAGTTTTATGTCCATGAATACCGCAAGGACGACAACTCAATGCCTCTTTGGTTTCGACAATATGCGAAATATCGCTCAAAGGACCGTAGCCAAATTCAGAAACTGTACTGCAATAAACCACACAAACGGGTGCGTTTACCGCGCTGCACAGGTGCATCGGGGCAGAATCATTTACATAATTCATTTTTGCTTTTTGCATCAATGCAGCCGAATCTAGCAGTGAATAGAGGCCTGCTTTATTGAAAATGCCCGTTTTTCTTGTTGATTTTTGAATAATATGCTCGTTGTAGCTTTTATCGTTTGCAGCTCCCAGTAAATAAATTTCAATATCTAAAGGCAATTTATCAATAAATTCAATCCATTTATGTTCGGGAAATTGCTTGGTAAACCACACTGACGATGGCGAAATAGTAACGAAACTCCGATTTTCTAAAATTAATAATGGAGGATATAATCTTGGCTTTGAAGCTAGATTATTTGTTAAAAATGCTATCAGCTTTTGATTTCGCGCCACTTCATGTGTTCCATCAAAATGGTGTTTTACTATTTTGGTAAATAAAAATGAAACTGGATTTTTATCGAAACCAACCGTTTCATTAGCCCCAGAAAAAATCGAAAAAATGCCTGAAGACAAATACCTCTGGCAATTGATAATGTAGTCGTATTTGACTTTTCTGATTTGCAGTATAAGATCAATTTGGCTTTTGAGCTTGTTTCTTTTCTTATTCCAAATCCACAACTTGTTTATAAACGGGTGATTATCAAACAATTGTTCATTTCCTTTTCGTATCAAATAATCTATTTGCACTTTAGGATAAAAAGTATGAATCTTCTCCAAAACCGCTGTGGCCAAAATGGCATCGCCAATAAAAGCAGTTTGAATTACTAAAAATTTCAAATTAATTGATTTAAGAATTTACCACGATCCTATTTGTCTTAGCGAGATCTACAAGGTTTGTGAAAGATAGAAAAAATTTCCTACTGTTTTTTAATAAGATCAAAGATCGTTTTTTTGAAAGCAAATCATCCCGATGTATCGGGATTTAAGAAGATCAAAGATCGTTTTTTTGAAAGCAAGACTTGTCCCGTTTTTCAAGGGATCACAACTTCGTTGTGTGAAGACACAAACCAAGGCTAAGACATCTATGTTCGGGATGTATAATCGCTAC
>JBJXGB010000145.1:0-20165 GCA_046152935.1 Cytophagales bacterium | reverse complement strand
TCGTTCACAAAAAGCGTAATTTTCCCTTCAAATATGCCATCTTCGGTATCGAAAGATATTTTTCGGATATTCACTTTCAATTCATTTGATATTATTTGCGTAATTTCATTTACCAACCCTACCCTATCGCTGCCTTCCAAAAGCAATTCTACCGAAAAAGACACTTCTTGCTGCGAGGTCCACCTTGCTTTTATTATCCGATAGCTGTATTTAGACATCAATTCGACTGCATTGGGGCAAGTGGTGCGATGTATTTTTATGCCTTCGCTTACAGTTACAAATCCAAAAACATCATCGCCAGGTATCGGATTGCAACAAGTCGCCATCGAATAGTTGATTTTTTGCATATCCTCACCGATCAAAAGCATATCTGTGGAAGTGCCTTTGATGCGAGTCATTTCCTTCTCAAACGCCTTTTTATCTGTTATTTTCGCTTTTGGCGATTCGACAGAGACATCAACTTTTGCCTTTTCTTTATTGAAATCTTTAATGTTAGAAATGTCGATCAACCCTTTGGCTATCTTCGAGAAAAGCTCAAGAGAATTCTTCTCATGGTAATATTCAAGCAGTTTTTTTACATTATCATCGTGCAACTCAGCTTTTTCGCTTCTCAATTTTCGCTCTACAATGGCTTTGCCTTCATCGGCCATCAGCCGTACATCTTCTCGTAAAGCCTCTTTTATTTTATTCTTAGCTTTTGAACTGGCCACGAATTTAAGCCAGTCTTCTGATGGTTTTTGCTTTGGAGAAGTAAGAATTTCTACTTGATCGCCATTGTTGAGAACGCAACTTAGCGGCACCAATTTCTGGTTTACTTTTGCCCCAATACAATGCGAACCAATATGTGTATGAATTTCAAAAGCAAAATCTAAAGCGGTGCTACCTGCTGCCAAAGTGCGTAAATCGCCTTTGGGCGTAAAAACAAATACTTCTTCTTTGAATAAATTGGAGCGAAAACTATCGACAAAATCGAGTGCGGTACTATCATTTGTCGTATTATCGATAGCTTCGCGCACTTTTGTGAGCCAATTTTCTAGCCCCGCTTCTGAATTCGAAGCTCCACCTTCTTTGTATTTATAATGTGCAGCATAGCCTTTTTCAGCGATATCATCCATTCTTTGGGTACGAATTTGTACCTCCACCCACTGCCCAGCATGGCTCATCACAGTAGTGTGTAGCGATTCGTAGCCATTGGTTCGTGGCGTGCTTATCCAATCTCGCAGACGATCGGGGTTTGGGCGATAAATATCGGTCACGATCGAATAGAGCTGCCAGCAAGCTCCTTTTTCAAATTCTGGCTGTAAATCGGTTACGATTATTCGTACCGCAAAAAGATCGTAAATTTGCTCAAAAGGAGTGTTTTGTTTCTTTATTTTATTGTAAATCGAATAAATAGATTTAGGTCTGCCTTTGATGACCGCAATCAAATCTGTTTTGGAAATCTCTTTTTCAATGGGCTCGATAAACTCTTTGATAAACTTGCTTCTTGCCGATTTGGTAGCTTGCAATTTACTTGCAATGCTTCTATAACTTATTGGATCTGAGTATTTTAAATACAAATCTTCAAGTTCTGATTTAATTACATACAAACCCAATCTGTGTGCCAATGGAGCATACAAAAACATGGTTTCGGAGGCAATTCTCAACTGCTTATCGCGAGCCATGCTGTCTAACGTACGCATGTTGTGCAATCGATCGGCCAATTTTATCAAAATCACCCGCACATCAGTGGTGAGAGTGAGTAATATTTTTCTAAAATTTTCTGCTTGCTGTGAAGTACCGTATTCAAAATTGCCGGCTATTTTGGTGAGCCCATCAATGATTTGGGCTACTTTTTTGCCAAAAACGGCTTCAATATCTTTTAGGCTGGTGTTTGTGTCTTCAACTACATCGTGCAAAAGGGCAGCCACAATCGAGGTGGTGCCCAACCCTATTTCATCAATACAAATCTGGGCTACGGCTATAGGATGATAAATATAAGGCTCGCCCGATTTTCTACGCATATCTTTATGTGCATCGACAGCCATGTAGAAGGCTTTTTTAATAATCGTAGCATCGCCATCATTGAGCCGCGGCTTGGCACTTTTAAGCAAAAGTTTGTATTTGCGCAGTATTTCTTTACGCTCACTTTCTATATCTATTTCAAGCTCTTGAACCATAGGCTTAAAGATAAAAAATCAAAGGAATAAAACTAATAGTTAGGGCTAAAAAAGTTTTTAGGAATGGTGAAGTAGGGTACAAAGGCAAATATTTAGCGTAAAAAAAGACCTCCAAGGTTTTTGAAAACTTTGGAGGTTTAACATCCTACTTCATCAAATACAATCTTTTACACTCACCTACAACTCTATCACCACCTCTGCAGCATCCGGATGCCCAACGCAAGTAAGCACATAGCCTTGTTTTATTTCATTATCTGTCAAGCCATCGGCTTCGGTCATGCGCACTTTGCCTGTAGTACACTTGCCCATGCAAGCTGTGCACATGCCAGCTTGGCACGAATAAGGCAATCCATAGCCCAATTTCTGAGCTACACTTAATATCGTTTCGTTTTGCGCTACTTCAAACTCGTAAGTTTTTTTGCCATCTATTACCTTTACTTTGCTTTTTCCACTTACGGCAGCAGAAATAATATCAACAACACTATTTTCTTCTTTCAAGTGAAAATTTTCCTTAAACACTTGATTTTTAGGTATTTCAAGCAAATCTAAAGCCTTCAATATTCCATCCATCATTCCCGTAGGACCGCACATGTAATATTGACAATCTTTGGCAGTCAAAGCTGCATGCCTCTTTATAAAATGAATCGCCAATTTCTCATTGATTCGGCCATTTAATCCTACCCAGAAATCATCGGGCTGGCTCATTACGTATTCTAATGAAAATCTATCACTAAATTGATTTTGGTACTTTTCTAACTCTTTCTGGTAAATAATCTCATCTCTATTTCTGCATCCATAAAATAAATGAACCTTACTGTGCTGTTCTTTAGTAAGTATTGTCTTAATAATTGAGAATATTGGCGTAATGCCGCTTCCAGCTGCGAATAAAAGAATCGTTCTGGGTTTATTCTCAGGAATTACTTTGATGTGACCCATTGGCTCATCAATTTCAACTATATCTCCTGCTTTGATATTTTTATTCAAGTAGTTGGATACCAAGCCATTATCCACAGATTTCACACAAACAATAAGATCAGACTCTGTAAACGCAGACGAACTCAAAGAATAAGATCGCTTTACTTTTTGGCCATCTATGGTAAGGTTCAACGTAATGAATTGACCAGAACGATACTGGATTTTATCTTTGCTATTATCGAAGACGATGCTGATGGCTTGTGCTGTCTCTTTTATTACTTCTTTTACCTTTAATTGGTATGTTTTGATTGAGGTCATCTATTTGGTTAATCAATATTTTCACAAAAATACAATCATAAATTAGATTGAGTAACTAAAAATTGAATTTGAGGCATTTTGTTTTGTGCAAAATGACCCACCACTTTTTTGGTTAAGGCATTTATTCTTAACACGTATTTTAAATTCTTCAAAAATACAATATTGAGTACACTGGCTACCCAACCCATTCATTTTTAGCATTATTCTTGTATATTTGATGCTTCCCTCATTTTTACCAATGGAATTAAATGAACTTACAGCCATATCTCCCTTAGACGGGCGATACAGAAAGACAACCCGAGCTTTGGCGGGCTACTATTCTGAATATGCGCTTATAAAATACCGCATATTGGTAGAGATCGAGTACTTTATAGCTTTGAGCGAGACTGGCTTGCCTGCCTTGTACGATTTTGACAAAAAAAACTATTCCTCTCTTTGGGCAATCATCACCAGTTTTGACGAGAGCGATGCACTCGAAATTAAAGAAAAAGAGAAAGAAACCAACCACGATGTAAAAGCTGTCGAATATTTTATCAAATCAAAATTTGAAAAATTGGGGATTGGAAACTATGCCGAATTTGTTCATTTTGGGCTTACATCTCAAGATATTAATAACACAGCTATTCCGCTTTTGCTCCGAGATAGCATCGAAAACGAAATGCTGCCAAAGCTTTCTGAAGTTTTGACGATGTTGCAAACGTTGGCTTTGGAATGGAAAGAGGTGCCATTATTAGCCAAAACACACGGGCAATCGGCTACGCCAACCAGATTGGGCAAGGAAATAATGGTGTTTGTGGAACGGATCGAAAACCAAATGTTGCAATTAAATCACATTCCGTATTCTGCCAAATTTGGCGGGGCCACGGGCAGTTTCAATGCACACCACGTAGCGTATCCAGATATTGATTGGATTGCTTTTGGCAATAGGTTCGTAAATGAGAAACTGAAATTGAAACGAAGCCAGTTTACCACCCAAATCGAGCATTACGATAATTTGGGCGCACTTTGCGATTGCTTTAAGCGTATTTGTACGATATTAATTGACCTTGATCGAGATGTGTGGCAATATATTTCAATGGATTATTTTAAACAAAAGCTGAAAAAAGGCGAAATCGGCTCTTCTGCAATGCCACACAAAGTAAATCCGATCGATTTTGAAAACTCTGAGGGCAATTTAGGGGTTGCAATTGCCATTTTTGAGCATTTTTCGGCCAAACTGCCTATTTCACGCTTGCAAAGAGATTTGACAGATTCTACAGTGTTGAGAAACTTGGGTGTGCCATTTTCGCATTTTTTTATCGCTTTAGAATCCCTCTTAAAAGGTCTTAACAAGCTAGTCTTGAACCAAGAAGCCATCAACAAAGACCTTGAAAACAACTATGCAGTAGTCGCAGAGGCCTTGCAGACCATTTTGCGCAGAGAAGGTTACAAAAATCCTTATGAAGCATTGAAAGAATTGACACGGACAGGCGAGAAAATCACAAAAGATACCATTGATAAATTTATTGATGGCTTGAAAATTGGCTATTCTGTAAAAAAAGAAATGCGTGCTATCACGCCATTCAACTACATAGGAATTGTAAAATAAACAAAATCGATTTTTGGTTGAAATGAAAAATATTTTTGCACGCATTGTTGGACTTTTACTACTACTGAATTCCTACTTTCTATTGGCACAGAGTAAACAAGTAGAGCTCATTAGAGCCAATTCATTAGAAGGCACAGTACGAATGGGGCTTCCTACAAGGGTTTTGAAGGGAAATGTGGTTTTTCAACATGCAGGCGCAAAGATGTATTGCGATTCATCTTACCAATTTCAAAATAGAAACGATCTGGAGGCTTTCGATCACATAAAAGTAATCAAATCTGATTCGCAAAAGCTTTTTGGTGACCACATGACTTACTATGGCGATCAAAAACTTGCCAAAGTAAGTGGCTCAAGAGTGGTGTTAATAAATAATTCACTCACCCTTTACACTACTATTCTCGATTACAATTTAGGGACAGACATTGCCAATTATTCCAATAAAGGGACAGTAATTGACAAAGAAAACAAACTCGACAGCCAATTTGGAACATTTTATAAACATCAAAATCTTTTCGTTTTCATAAAAAACGTAGTTTTCACCGACAAGAAACATACCATTTACACCGATACATTAGAATACAATACCACTACCAAGATCGTAAAATTCAAGGGTCCAACCCAAATTGTAGGTTCAGATGGCACCATGAATTCACTATCTGGCCAATACAACTCCATCACCAAAAAAAGTAAGTTTATTGGCCGAACACACATCAACTACGACATATACATTTTATACGCAGATGAGGTAGATTACGACCAATTTAAGCACTTTGGAACAGCAAAAGGCAATGTAGAAGTGTTTTCGTCAAAAGACAGTGTTACCATTTTTGGCAATGAAGCAAAATACAGCAGTGGCAGCAAAACAAATACAAAAGTTTATCCGGAGGCTTTGATGCGAAGCATAAGTGCGGGCGACACGCTGTATCTTTCGAGCGACACATTATATGCTGTGAACGATACTATTTCAAAAACAAAACAGAAAAAAATGTTTGCCTATCACCAAGTGAAGGTTTTCAATAAAACCTACCAAGCAATTTGCGACTCGCTCATATACGATGCTATCGATACATCCATTACGTTTTTCAAAGACCCTGTGCTTTGGAGTGGCAAAAACCAAATGCGAGGCGATACGATAAAAGTGTTCTCAAAATCGAAAAAAGTGGATAAAGTACTCCTGCGAACCAAGGCATTTTCAATATCGGTCGATACTTTAGCAAATTTCAACCAAGTACGTGGCAAAAATATGACTGCATTTTTTGAAACAAATAAGTTGAAAAAAATTGACGTGAAAGCCAACGCAGAAACAAATTATTTCGCACTTTCTGGCGACACTTTGTTGAGCGGAATGAACCATGTAGAATCAGAAGACCTTACCGTAAGGTTTGAAAACCAAAAACTAAAGCAAATAGCTTTTTATAAAAAACCCAAGGCAAAATTTATTCCCCCACATGAACTTAAAGATGAAGCCTTGCGCTTGCGTGGCTTTAAGTGGCGAGTAAAAGAAAAACCAGACATAAAAATGGTTTTAGGCAAATATTACGACAAATTATACAACCACATCAAAAAATAATCGTAAGTAGAATTTCAAACAACATCTACATTTTTCAACACATAAAACAAAGTTAATGAACTGGCTCAAACAAAATCTTTTTAATGTCCTTAATCTTATTGTGTTGGTTTATGTGATTTTCGAATTGGAAAACATCAAAGCAATAGCATTGCAAACTGGCATAGAAGCCCAAATGAGTAATATAAAACTCGATTATGTTGAATCGGATGTAAACTCAGAAACAGTAGTAGTAGATTCTTTAAAGAGAAGAATCGAAAACGACATGGAAAAAAGTGCAAAAAGAAATAGCAAAAACTAGACTTAACCTCTTTTGAAAGGTCAAAAAAACGCTGCTCTTTTGCAGCGTTTTTTTTTGCCAATTCATTTACATTTTTATTTTTTAACCTAAAAAATAGTTCTTTACTATACATATATTTGCCAATCTACTTGTCAATTAAATGGTATTTGTCTTCAGATCGATACTGAAGAACAAACAAGAAAAGTAAAAACCACACCTATTTTGCCCTACAAGGGCTATATAATTATGAACAGCAAAAAGCTCATTATCCTAGCCATAATATCTGCGATATTATTGACGGCCGCATGGTACATATATCCATTTTTTGCATTTATTGGTTTTGTTCCAATGTTTATTATTCAAAACGAAATACAAACAAATACTACACAAAAAGACAAACGTAAATTATTCATTATCAGCTATTTACTATTTATTTTGTGGAATATTGGCGTAAGTTGGTGGGTTGTAAACAGCACATATATAGGAGCATTTTTAGCATTTACTATCAATTCTCTTTTAATGGCTTTAGTAGTAATATTTGCCCATATTACTACCAAAAAACTACAAAGCATATTCCCCATTATTACTTTTCGGTTGATGTTTGTCGTTTTCTGGCTGGCTTTTGAATACATGCACCTCGATTGGGATTTGTCATGGACTTGGTTGCATTTGGGCAATAGCTTTGCAAACGCTCATTATTTGGTGCAATGGTATGAATACACAGGGGCATTGGGTGGTACCTTGTGGATATTGGTAGCCAATGTGCTCATTTACAATATCTTCAAAGCAAATAACTTCTCTCTTTCAACCTTTAAGTTTAACCCAAAATATTTTTATTTACCAGCTTTAATAGCCTTGCCAAGTATTGTAAGTTTAGTAATTTATTACACATATCATGAAAATGGCGATTCCAATGAAATAGTAGTGGTACAGCCCAATATAGATCCATACAAGGAAAAATTCCCGGGTACAGAAAATTTTATACCTTTCGATAGCCAATTGCAACGATTACTGGATCTAACCCAAAGTAAACTTACCCGTAATACTAGATTTATTGCTTGGCCAGAAACCTCATTGCCAGTGGGCTACGATGAGGATTTAATCGGAGACCAAGCACATATAAGAAATATAAAATTCTTACTTACAAACCATCCAGGCATTACGCTGATAACAGGAGGCGATACCTATAAAATTTATAAATCTGAATACGACAAAACGGAATCTGCTCGCTATGGCGAAGGCGTGGGATGGTACGACTACTTCAATACAGCCCTAAAAATAGATAGAAGTTACAAAGTAGGTCTATACCACAAATCGAAGCTGGTGCCAGGTGTGGAGCAAATGCCTTACCCGTGGCTTTTTAAATGGATTGAAAAGTTTTCGATCAACTTAGGCGGCATTACTGGCTCGCTAGGAAAGCAGAAAGAAAGAACGGTTTTTTTCAACGATAACAAAGTAGGCGTTGCTCCCATCATTTGTTACGAGTCGGTTTATGGCGAATTTGTGGCCGAATTTGTGAAAAATGGGGCAAATTACATTTTTATTATCACAAATGATGGCTGGTGGGGCAACACACCAGGTCATGTTCAACACTTAGCGTATGCCAGATTACGAGCCATCGAAACTCGAAGAAGCATTGCTAGAGCGGCAAATACTGGCATTTCGGGCTTTCTGAATCAAAAAGGAGATATCATAATTCAAAATACATATTGGAAACAAGATGCGCTTCGGGCAAGTCTGCTTGCCAATGATAAAATAACTTTTTATGTGGCCAATGGTGATATGATCGGCTTTGTGGCTAAATATTTTTCACTGTTTATTTTGGGTGGAGTACTCATTTCAACCGTCATTAATAAATTTATCCGCAAGAAATAAAATAATTTGCCTTTCCTTCGGTTGTAAATCATCCAAAAGTTGTGGTTCAGAAAGTTTGCAAACCATTGAACACTTAATTACATCAATCTAGCAATGAAATAAATGAATCTACAAAATATCACCGAACAGGTAATTACGATTGCGAAAGAAGCTGGAAATTTCATTAGTAATGAACGGAAAAACTTCGATCCTGCCACAATTGAGCAAAAAGGACACAGCGCGAATTTGGTATCTTATGTCGATAAAGAAGCAGAAAAGATACTAGTTAATACACTGAAAAAAATCATTCCAAGTGCAGGTTTCATCACAGAAGAAGGCACGGTGGCACAGCGTAGCAACGAAGAATATTGCTGGGTAATCGACCCACTCGATGGCACCACTAATTTCTTACACAATGTGCCTCTATTCTCAACAAGTATTGGACTTTTGAAAGGCGATGAATTGGTAAGTGGCGTGGTTTATGATATTTCAAGAGACGAAATGTTTAGTGGTTGGAAAAATGGTGGCGCTTATTTGAATGAAAAACAGATCAAAGTATCTGGTGCTCAATCCATTAACGAATCTTTGATAGCAACTGGATTTCCATACTATCAATTTGAAAACATGCAAAATTACCTTAGTATTTTGGTAGAATTGATGAAAGATTGCCACGGGTTGCGCAGGTGCGGCTCGGCTGCTATCGATTTGGCTTGGGTGGCGGCTGGCCGCTTTGACGGCTATTTTGAATACAACATCAATTCTTACGATATAGCTGCGGGCTGTTTGATATTATCTGAGGCAGGCGGAATTTCAACCAATTTTAAAGGCGGCAGCGAATATTTATTTGCAAGAAATGTAATAGCCTCAAATTCAAAAATCCACCAGCAGTTTCAGGAAATAGTAGCTCGAAATTGGGGAAAATGATCGTTTGCCCTTCCATTTTAGTAAAAAGTTAACGATTTGTACTTGTGAATGATGTTAATGAAGCACCTTTTACTTGTGTAAGAATCTGCAAATGGTTTGCAACTACCTGCGTTTTGATTTCAATTTAGCATAATATTTATTTTCCAGTTTAATGAGATGCGTTTTAGCTGCTTCCACATCAGGAAAAACACCGTCACGCACCATGGCCTCTAGCGCTGGCATAAAAAAATTATTTGAATCTCCATAACTAACTTTTTGCTCAACTTTCATTTTGTTTGTTGTATTTGTAACAGGTTTTAGGATAAAATACCTTTGTATGTAACTCGCCAACGATTAAATATGTGTTGCCATTTCTGAACACCAATGACGTGTAAATTGATTTACTCACTTTAGAAAATTCTGCCTTTTGACACATCTGCTGAATTTCAACGTGTAGAAAATGATGCAATGATCTTTCATTTATGGACGTAGTTGCCACATGTTCGGCAAACTGCCCAGTCCAAACAATGGGCACTTTTCTGCCTCTAAGAGTAATATTTCCGCTACCCAAACTCATAGCCAAATCTATTCATTTTTATACTTTTAAACAAATTTTCTATAATTTGAACGATTTTTTACTTTTAAGTTAGTACTATTATGAACGAGGCTTGCGCACATAACCTTCAGTAACACATTTTACCAACTACTAAATCTATGCAGTCGAGGTCATTTTTATACCCAATATTCCTACCACGATCAAACCTAAAAATACAATTTGCCAGATATTGATTGGCTCTTTGTAAAAAAATACTTCAATTAGTTGCGCTCCTATCAAAGCAATACCAATAAAAACAGCAAAAGCAGTAGAGGCTGCTATGGTTTTGATGGCTAAAGAGTAAAAAATGGCATTGCCCAAGCCAAAAGCAATGAAACCGACTAGTGGCAAAAGAGCAAGAAGTTTTGAAAACTCAAAATCGACAAAGAGTAGTTTGATATTATCCCAATTGAGGTATTTGAGGTTGAATATCCACAATATCTGAAAAATAGCGGCAACCAATACATATATCCAATTCATAGCTTTTCGTTTAAGACTTTTGGAATGACAATTTTTAGAAATCTGCCATTCTTAAAACCTACTAAAACTATGCCTGATTTTTATTTTTTTTGTACAACATTTTGCTCCCTACAGCAATGCCCGCAGCGATCAGTAAACCTACACCACCATCGATGGGAATTTCTTCGTCAGGCGGCCCCTCTGGTGGCATATCTTGAGAAACAACCAAAAAAGAAACAAAAAAAAGATAAAAGAACAACAAATATTTTTTTATTCTCATGTAAACAAACAGCAATTAATGTAAAATAATCTTTTTAGTAAGGAACTCTTTATTGTTAATGAGCTTCACCAAGAAAACCGCATTAGTAGCTTGATTCAATTGTATTGATTGTATGCCTTTTGATTCTAATCCACGTGCTTCGAAAACTATTTTGCCTAATAAATCACAAATTATCAAATCTGAATTCGCTAAATTAACTCCAAAATCAATACATACTGTAGTGCCTTTGGTATAGATTTTAGTACCTTGTATCTCTAAAGAGGTGGTTTCTGTAATTACCTCTACGGTATCTACAACAGCAACCCTCAATTCAGAATCTGGCACACCTTGCTCAAAGGTCAACGTGTCTATTAAGGCAATTCCAATGCCACCAAAACCACCATTTCCATCATTGTTACCTCCTGGCGTATCAATGACACCCGTGGTAGTGCCATTGTTTGCCATTGGTGTATATTTAAAAATAATAGCAAATCTTGTTGCACCATCTGTATCAGTTGTTTTTTTAATAAAATCGTATTTTTCAACCGTTTTCAAATTGGTATATTTTATGCCATCACTGGTGCTATCTTTTAAAAATACACTGTAGTCGCTGTACCAATCGTTGATCGAGGAAGTGCTAAAAGAATAGTTTCCAGAGGCATTTACCACGATTGTAATTGGAATTACCAAATCTGTGGTTGGAAAAGGCCGCACATCCAACGATAATCTATTGCCGTCTGGACGAGTAAATAGCAAAGGGCTGGATGGAGCTGCCGCAATAAAAATTTTGGTGAGATCAAAATTGACATCGTAATTGTTAGTTGCGTTTTCGTTGAAAGTAAATGCCAAAGCATCGTTAAAGCCTCCAGTTACACTCTTTGCATATAAATACAGCCATTTGCTTGCCTGTTCTGTACGTAAAAACGTGTTGTTTGCAGTTCCATTGGTGATTCTCGCTGCATTCGTCAACGTAATATTGCCACTAGAAGTTGCTCTCACAAAAAAACCTTGCCCACTGCCAATATTTGAGGTTGGAATATAAGTAGAACCATTCCAAATTTGAACTCCAATGGTTGGAACACCTGTGCTATTGGGGTTTACCAATGTCCAATCTAACGCAGAAGGATATGGATTACTTAGCAAATTGAAACCTCCAGGGACAATGCCAAAACTGCCTGATGTGCTGGTAACGCCAATGTTGATGGTGCCATTATTAACAGCACCCGTAAAATTGACAGTGCCATCAGCATCTTTTCGAATGGAATACCCTCTGCCAACTTCTAACATGCCCGAATTGAGCAAATTGGCATTTCTAAAACTTCCCGAAAAACTGGCAGCCAATCGAGGAATACCAGCTTCCTGACCAGTTTCGGTGTATAATAATGCCTTCCAAGTACCTTCGCCCAAAGTGGAGACACTCGCACCGCTTGCGATTGGCGAGCCAAAAAACTTAGGTCTTCCTGCTCCCGCATAAAATCTTTGCACGGTAACATTGCCATTTACAGCATTGCCTGTATTGTTGTTGTCTATTAAAGACGCTGTTTGGGTGGCGGTTGATACCAAAGTAAGATTGCCGTTGGTATTGAGTTTATTGCTGGCATTTAGATTTAGAGTTAAAAAACCTGTAATGCTTGTTGGGGAAGATAGCGTGACATCGCCTGAGGTGGGTTTGTTGATGGAGAGAGTATTGAGATCACCGTAAGGTGAGGAAATAGACTGTGACAAACTTCCAGTAAGGCTTATTGTATATGTACTAGGGCTTATAAATGTACCGCTACCGCTGAAAGAGGGCAAAAATGCTGTTGAGGTAACAAAAGTACTTCCATTGTTCATCTGAAAATTTTGATTGGTAGGCAGTGAAATAGTGTTAATCCCTGCATTCAAAGTACCGCCTAAAATTGTGACACCACCTAAAAGATTAGATCCACTGATGGAAGATGTGAGTGTGACCCCTAAACCAGTATTATTGAACTGTAATTCACCAACCCTAAAAAATCTTGACGCTGTATTGGAAATATTCACCGTTTGAGCAGCATTTCCAGTAAAAACAAATAAATTGTTAGATGTAACTGTACCATTATTTATTATTGAAGTGCTGGCAACATAATTGCCACTTAAGTAAACTGGATCTCTATTTAAAATGATACTTCTTGTAGATGGAGAAAATGTCAATGAACTTAAAACTTCCAATTTACCATCGATAAAATAGTTTCTAATTGTAGGTAAAGCTGGAGTTGGTGCAAAAAACCTAACCTCTCGAAAAATTAAACCTCCAGAAATAGTTGAATTATCTGTCCTAAAAAATCCCCCAGATAAACTTGAATTTATTATCCCAGAACCAACCCTAAATAAGGAGCCATTAAAATTTGAAGTTCCTGAAGCATTTGACAACAACAAAGTCCCATTATTGACTATTACATTTCCATTAAAAGTATTGCTTGATCCAGGCAGTTCTAAAACTCCACCAGAAATTGTAACATTTGTAAGCGCAATCGTACCAACCCCCAGATTAACATAACCATCTTGGATGTTCGTGTTCGAAGATATGGTTACAGCATCTGAAACCGCAGAAATATCAAATGAAACTGAACCTAATTTGTTCAATATAGTCATAGAAACTATTCCAGCAGATCTTGATATATTTCCAGTATAGGAAGATTCTATTGTTAAACTTTTTATCGAGACAGATTCATCTATCTCACAATTTTGGTCGTTATCAAAGATTACATCGTCAGATGACGTTGGTACAGTGCCAGAATCCCAATTATCTACGTTACTCCATACATTATCACCACCTGAATTAGTCCAAGTAATTGTATCGGCATTTGTGTGTGTATTAATGAATAAAAATGCAATCCCCATGAAAATTTTTCTCATAACTGTATATTTATCTAACATAAGTTCAAAACAAAGAAGCCAAAGCCATTGCACAAATTAACACAATATAACCTTTTGATACAAATGGCTATCAAAAAGTAATTTTTTCCCACTATTGTCTGAATCGCGAATTTGTATTCGACTTCACATTTGCCACAGATTTCTTTTCACCTTTCATCTTTTCTCTTTCATCTTTCATCTTTTCTCTTTCATCTTTCATCTTTCATCTTTTCTCCTTCATCTGTCATCTTTTCTCTTTTTTCTTTCTTCTCTCCAAATAAACTACCTTTGCCACATGAATACCACCGCCCCTACCCAACCCGAAATATTGGCAAACCTCAATATTGCTACGCTCAACAAAATGCAGGAGGCTTCGATAGCTGCCAATGCAAAATGTGCCGATGTGGTGTTGCTTTCCCCAACTGGTTCGGGTAAAACATTGGGTTTCTTGTTGCCTATGTACCAAACTTTAGACACACAAAGTATTGATATTCAGGCTATTATAATTGTACCATCGCGGGAACTGGCATTGCAAATCGAGCAAGTTTTTAAAAATATGAAAACAGGCTACAAAGTAAATACCTGCTATGGCGGCCACGATTTGGCTATTGAAGAGAACAACCTCACTGTGCCACCTGCTGTGCTTATAGGCACACCTGGCCGTATTTGCGACCACATCAACCGTAGAAATATATTTTTACAGCCCGTAAAAACATTGGTTTTAGACGAATTTGACAAATGCCTTGAAATGGGTTTTCAAGATGATATGGCGTTCATTATCAAGCATTTAACAGGTTTGAAAAAACGAATTTTGACCTCCGCCACCCAAGCCATCAAAATACCAGAATTTGCAGGCTTATCAAACCCGGAAAAATTAAATTTTTTAGTAATAAAAAATGAATCGCTCACCATTAAATATGTAAGGGCAAGTGACAACGACAAACTGGAAACCTTGCTTAAATTAATTTGCTATTTGGGAAATGAATCGACCATCGTATTTTGCAATCAGCGAGATGCAGTTGAAGAAGTTTGCGATTTTCTCACCAAAAGAGGCATTATCAACCATAATTTTCATGGAGGTTTGGAGCAACGATACCGCGAAAGTACACTTACAAAATTTAGAAATGGAAGTAGTAATCTGCTCATTACTACAGATTTGGCTGCTAGAGGGCTCGATATTCCTGCTGTAAAATTTGTGGTGCATTACCAAATGCCGCCTAAAGAAGATGCATTTGTACATCGCAACGGTCGCACGGCCCGAATGGAGGCTTTGGGCACGGCTATCTTACTATTAAACACGCAAGATCATTTGCCAGAATACATAAAAGGCAAGCCAGAAAATATCGAATTGCCTGCCAAAATACAATTGCCAGCCTTGCCAGAGTGGGAAACTTTATTTTTGGGCGGTGGTAAGAAAGATAAAATCAATAAGGTAGATATTGTTGGCTTCTTATCGCAAAAAGGGGGCTTGCAAAAAGATGAATTGGGTTTGATAGAAATTAAAGACATGAACGCCTACGCAGCCGTGAAGCGAAGCAAGATAAAAGAAGTGATACAACTGGTTGTGAATGAGAAGATTAAGGGCAAAAAAGTAAAAATTGAGATTGCCAGAGATACGCCTAAGTTTGAGGGATAAGATTTTACTTGATGATGCCAAAAATAGTAGCTTTACCTTGGACATTTAGATTTTTGTTCAAATTAATTTAATAGCTAAAAAATAAAGCAATTAATTTATTGTCAAAGAAAAAGACTTCAATGAAATCTTTCTTGGACTTTCAACCAACATCAAGCATTTTTGCAACTCTTTTGAATATCACTAATTCCTATCTCATTTACTAAAACTCCTTTCGGGTTGAAATCTCATTACCATGACAACACAAGAAATTATAGAACAGGCTTGGAACGATCGTTCACTTTTGCAAAGTATTGAAACGCAAAAAGTCATCGAATCAATCATAGAAGACCTTGATAAAGGCAAAATTCGTGTTGCAGAGCCTCTTTCAACAGGAGATTGGAAAGTGAATGAATGGATTAAAAAAGCTGTAATTCTGTATTTTCCTATCCGCAAAATGGTGACGCATGAGGTTGGCATATTTGAATACCATGATAAAATGTTACTAAAAACAAATTATGCCGAGCTTGGCGTCCGTGTAGTTCCTCCAGCTACTGCCAGATACGGTGCTTATTTGAGCAAAGGGGTTATTTTGATGCCAAGTTATGTCAATATTGGTGCGTATGTAGACGAAGGCACAATGGTAGACACTTGGGCAACAGTCGGAAGTTGTGCTCAGATTGGCAAAAATGTGCATTTAAGTGGTGGAGTGGGCATTGGTGGAGTGCTAGAGCCCGTACAAGCGGCCCCAGTAGTCATTGAAGACGGGGCTTTTATTGGTTCAAGATGTATCATTGTTGAAGGAGCAAGAATAGGCAAAGAAGCTGTAATTGGAGCAGGTGTAAGCATTACTGGAAGCACCAAAATCATTGACGTAACTAGCTCAGAAAGAAAGGAATACAAAGGGTTTGTCCCTTCTAGATCGGTAGTTATTCCTGGTTCATATACTAAAAATTATCCAGCAGGCGATTTTCAAGTGCCTTGTGCCTTGATTATTGGCCAACGGAAAGAAAGCACAGATTTGAAAACTTCTCTCAATAATGCTTTGAGAGAGAATGATGTAGCTGTGTAATTGGGATATTAGCAAACAATTATGTTATTTTAGATATTAACAACCAAGTTCTATGGAAAAAGACTTAAATGATAGATTTATAGCAGCTTTAAGTCGGCTGGAGATCAAAATAGAGTCTTCTAGAAACGAACTGATTAGATGGCACTTGCTATTTTCAATTATTACACCTTTGGCGATTTTTTTATTGCTAAAAGTAGTTCTTTGAAAATAATAAGCCCTTTCAAACCCGTTTTCTTTCTCATTTAGCGAAAGCCTCTTATTTTTGTAGCTTATCTCTCTCCTTAATGTTCGAAAAAATCAGAGACTTTCTTCCCAATACCTTTCGTGAACTCATCAAATATGGGTTGGTGGGTATTTTAAATGCTACCATATATTTAGGTCTCGATTATTTGTTGGTTAATAATTTCGACTATTTCAAACAGCATTTAATTACCTCAAGTCTTATTTCTGGCACTATTGCATTCTTGAATAGCCTTTATTTCAATAGAAAATGGACCTTTAAAAGTGATACCCATTGGCTACGCGATTCCGTTTACATATTTACAATTTTTGCCATTTCTACTTTTTTTCAAAATTCCGCCTACGCAGCACTTATCATTTACTTTAAAGCGCAAGCCATTTATTCTGAATCGCAATACTTATTTTTCTCCAAACTAGTTGGTATCATTGTGTTTGCCACTTTGAATTTTGGCTTAAACAAATTTGTAACATTCCGAAAAAAGACAGACAAAACTTCAGCGCAACAACACATTAATTAACCAACCTTTTATGCAAGACAAGCAATATTATATCATAGATTTTGACAGCACGTTCATAAAAGACGAATCTTTAGATGTCCTTTTTGAAATTTCGCTTCAGGGAAGCCCAGATAAAGAAGAAGTCGTTAGTGAAATTAAGAAAATTACCAATTTGGGAATGGAAGGGAAATTGTCATTTCCTGAATCGTTGCAAGCTAGGGTAAAATTGCTCAAAGCCAACAAAACACATATCCAAAAAACGATTGATCTTTTAAAGGAAAGGGTTTCTAATTCATTTATTAGAAACAAAAAGTTTATTGAAGAATATAAAAAGGACATCTACATCATTTCTGGAGGTTTCTATGAAATCATCTATCCAATTGTAGCAGAATATGGCATTGAAGCATCAAATGTATTTGCCAACGAATTTGTTTTTGATGTAAATGGCAATATTTCAGGTTTCAATGCCGAAAATTTATTGGCCAAAACCAAAGGTAAAGTCTTGAAAATCAAATCATTAGATTTGAAAGGAGATGTTTTTGTGATTGGAGATGGTTTTACTGACTATGAAATAAAAGAATCAGGTTTGGCAAACAAATTTTTTGCTTTTACAGAAAATGTAAAGCGTGAATCTGTTACTTCCAAAGCCGATCACATTGTACCAAGTTTAGATGAATTCCTGTTTTTGAATAATTTGCCTCGTGCCCAATCGTATCCAAAAAGTAGAATGAATGTTTTGTTGTTGGAAAACATTCATCCCGAAGCAGTTAGGTTGTTTAAGGAAGAAGGATACAATGTAGAAACTGTAAAAGGTGCTTTGGATGACGATGAATTGTGCGAACGAATAAAAGATGTCTCTATTTTGGGCATTCGCTCCAAAACAATTGTAACACCCAAAGTTTTAGAGCATGCCAATAAGTTGATTTCTGTGGGTGCTTTTTGCATCGGAACCAATCAAATTGACTTAAAAGCATGCATGACCAAGGGAATTGCTTGTTTCAACGCCCCCTACAGCAACACCCGAAGCGTAGTTGAGCTTACAATTGGCTCAATTATTATGCTTTGTAGAGATATTATCGATAAAAGTGCTGGAATGCACAAGGGCAAATGGGATAAATCGGCAACAGGAAGCCATGAAGTTAGGAATAAAAAATTGGGGTTGGTTGGCTATGGCAATATTGGAACACAACTTTCAGTAGTTGCCGAAGCTTTGGGAATGGAGGTTTATTATTATGACGTGGTGGAGAAATTGCAGTTGGGCAATGCCAAGAAATGCAAAACACTAGCTGAATTGCTTTCTATTGCTGATTTTGTTTCGCTTCATGTAGATGGAAGAGCGACCAATAAAAACCTGATTGGTGAGGCAGAATTCAAACAAATGAAAGATGGCGTTATTTTCTGCAACATGAGCCGTGGCCATGTAGTAGATGTGCCAGCTTTAGCCAATGCAATCAAATCTGGGAAAGTGATGGGCTGTGCCGTTGATGTATTTCCTGACGAGCCAAAAACCAACAATGAAGAGTTTTTGAGTGAATTGAGAGGCTTATCGAATGTGATTTTAAGTCCACATATAGGTGGAAGTACGGAAGAAGCTCAATACAATATTGGCCAATTTGTACCAGGCAGAATTTTGGAATATGTAAATTCAGGAACCACGTATGGCAGTGTCAATTTCCCACAAATACAGTTACCAGAATTGCACCATGCCCATCGTTTGATGCACGTACACACCAACACGCCAGGTATTTTGGCAAGTATCAATAATATTTTGGCTAAGCATAATATCAATATTTTGGGCCAATACTTGAAAACCAATGAAACCATCGGCTATGTAATTACTGATATTTCAGATGATGTACGCCACCATGAAGATTTGGTGAAAGATTTGAAAAGCATTCCAGGAACTATCAGACACAGAATGTTGTATTAGGTCAGCATATTAGGCCTGCAAGATTTCAAGTAGTGCCAAAAAAAAATATGGCATAATACTGAAAAATAGTTGGTAAATAGCTCATAAGTATCTGAATATCAAACGGTTTCAGTAGTTTTATTGAAACCGTTTTCAATATAGTCCAATGATTAAAAAAAACATGTCCAACTTGTGGTAGTGAGTTTACCATAAAATGGGGTATCCAATCTGATAAGCAGCGCTATAGATGCAAAGCCTGCGGCCAACTTTTTTGTCTTCACAATATATCGGTAAAATACAAAAACAGGTTTATTTGGTTTTACAAATGGGTCATAGAACGACAAACTTTCCGAACATTAAGCAGGGACAGCAAACTATCCAAGGATACCTTACAAAAACTCTTTTACTATTGGCTGGATAAAGCCCCTGTCACACCTATAATTCGCAATATTGACATGAATTTACGTGTTGATGCCACGTATTTCAAGCGCTTTTGTGTGGTGTCCTATCAGGACAATGGCCTTAATTACACGCAGTTGTTTAGATTTTCGGACGGAGAGCATTATATAGAGATCAAAGAAGATTTAGAAAACCTTCTTAAGCTGGAAAACAGCATTGCCAGTATTACCTGTGATGGACATAAGTCAACCTTGAAAGCCATTCAAAAAGTCATGCCCCATGTTAAGGTGCAACGTTGTTTGGTTCATATTCAGCGGATGTGTATACTGTGGATCAGCAAAAAACCTCAATCTGATGCAGGGAAACAGTTACTGGGTTTAGTATACCAACTATTGAAAATCAAATCCCAAAACGACAAAAAGGACTGGTTGAAACGATTTTATAAATGGAAGGAAACACATCAAGGATTCTTGAGCCATCGTACTTATTATCCATCTGGCAGGTATGGATATACCCATAAATTACTTAGAAGAAGCTTTATGGTCATGCATAGGGCCTTACCTAACATGTTCCATTATTTAGATGACCCTAAAATACCTCATACAACAAATGGGATTGAAGGGTCATTCTCCCATTTGAAAAACCATCTAGATGTACATAGA
>JBJXGB010000143.1:0-17233 GCA_046152935.1 Cytophagales bacterium | reverse complement strand
CCACAAGTTGGACATGTTTTTTTTAATCATTGGACTATATTGAAAACGGTTTCAATAAAACTACTGAAACCGTTTGATATTCAGATACTTATGAGCTATTTACCAACTATTTTTCAGTATTATGCCTATACTTTAAATGATTTAATTTGAATGGTAGCTTTAACTTTAAAATAAGTAAAAATGATTCTTAATTTCGATTAAATGGTTTTAAACTGCGATTAAGTATATATTTTTATCGACTAAATTATAATCTGTTACCAATTTTAAATAAGTATTTATACTTAAAAATACTTGTTATAAGTAGCTAGTGTTTTCTACTTTTATATTCAGTTTTATTGTATTTATTTTGAGTGTAAGTGTAATATTCAGAATTCTAATTTTTATTGCAGTCAGGTGTTTCCACCTGACTTTTTTTAAGTGTGGAGTGGTAACACCCTACACTACCACAACCTACTAGAGTTTAGCCTTAAGGAAATAACTTGTAAATCTCTTTTCTATTCGCTATGATGATGATTCGAATGGTATCTTCCGATAATTTTTCAAAACCAATGCTGTAATCTCCCAAACGATAGCGATAATAGGTTTTGAAACCATTTAGCTTCTTGATGTTTGGTAGCTCAGAAAAAGTATTACTTTTTTCGAGGACAGCAATTGATTTTTCAATTTTGGGAAAAAGTGATTTGTCTTTAAGTTTGTCTAAAGACTTCAAAAATGATTTGTCAAATTCAACAATCATTAAGATTTTAACTTTTTAAGAATGGTTTCTTTAGAAACAGTTACTCCTGTTTTAACCTGCTCGATAAGCATTCCTAACACTAAATCCTCGTATTGCTCTTCTTTAACATCAATTACATTTCCTCCCAGCTTCTTCGCTAGTTGTGATAAGATTTTACTGCTTTGTTTGTCAGTATTAATTAATAAGGTGCTCATTGTACAAATTTAGATAGAATGGATATTTTTAACAAATTAGTTTAAAACCTTGGTGCTCTATATCCCAAACTTTAATAATCACTGTTTCTAGCGCAAGCGTTCGCTTCGACTGCTGCTACAACCTTGGACTAGTTGGTGAAATAAATTGACAAGCGGACGCTTGTCAAATTGTTGGTCTTAGCGGATCTAAGACCAGTGGGTGGCCAAAGCTGAGCGAACGCAGGTTTGTTTTGCTCATTTCTTTTTGTATTTATTATCTTTCCATTTGTTTGTTTCGGCCTCACTATCAGCCATCAACTCAACAAGTCGTTTTATTTGGGTTGCTTCCTGTTTTGCACTCATTACCCAATTGGCAGAAGGTTTTTTGTATGATGCTGGCAGCGATTGAAAATATTCCCAAGCCTTTTTATTTGCTTTAAATTGCATTTCCAATGCTGGTGAAAATTTCACCTCTTCATTTTCATAAGAATATATTTTGGATTTTCCTTCTTTGCGATTTAGGAAACTTGCAAGCCCGGCAGGTTGCATGAGCCCTTGCTTGGTCAATATTTCAATTTTTTGAATATTAACGGCACTCCAAATGCTGGTTGTTTTTCGTTGTGTAAAACGAATCTGATAGCTTTCACTATCTATTGATTTTCGTACGCCATCTATCCAACCAAAACAGAGGGCTTCATCTACCGACTGCGACCAAGTCATGCTTGGTTTTTTGCTTTCAACTTTGTAAAAACCAACTAATAATTCAGTTTCTACAGCATGATTTTTTTGCAACCACAGCCTAAATTCATATTGGTTTGTGAAAAATATAGGTTTCATGCCACAAATTTATCTCAATTATTGCAGAGTATTATTTGAAAACGAAACATAGTGCTTCTGCTTTTAGGTTTTTTGCTTTTTCTTTTTTGCGGCTGGGAATAAAATATTATTCAAAATAAGCCTAAAACCAGGTGAATTGGGGTGCAAGTTCAAATCTGTAGGCTCTTCGTGCACGTAATGTTCATAGTCTTCTGGGTCGTGGCCGCCATAAAAAGTCCAAAAACCCTTGCCTAGAGTGCCATGAATGTATCTTGCTTCGTTTTGGGCTTTGTTTTCGCCTAGTAACAATACATCCGATTTTATCAAACTTTTTCTAAACGCAGTAGTCTGGCCCATGAAACCTTTTATTTGGCTCTCGTGGTTTTGGGTGAGCATGGTGGGCACTGGATCCCATTTGGCCGAGAATTGAAAAAGATTGAAATAGTCGTTTTTTTCATCTACAATCTTGGGCATAATATTGGGCCTGCTATCGATATTCGAATATTCATAAGCATAAGGGTCTTGAATGAGGCTGAAATCTTTGAAAGCGAAAGTATTACCGAATATAAGTTTACGAACTGCTGTAGGATCGGCTGGGTCGCCATCGTAAATCGACTCGCAAATATCAGTATTTTCTGCTGCCAAGGCTATATCGTAAGTATCGGTGGCAGCACACATGGCAAAGAGAAAGCCACCGCCAAGCACAAATTCTTTTATTTTCTTTGCCACTTGTAATTTGAGGTTAGATACTTTTGTAATGCCAAATTTCTTGGCCATTTCCTCCGCTTCTTGTACTTCCTTTTGATACCAAGCTTGGGTGTGGTATCCAGCATAAAACTTACCGTATTGTCCTGTAAAGTCTTCATGGTGAAGGTGAAGCCAATCGTATTTTGGCAATTCACCTTTCATTATTTCTTCATCAAATATTACGGTGTAGGGTATTTCAGCGTAGGCAAGTACCATGGTCACGGCATCATCCCACGGTTGCTTGGTTTTGGGCGAATAAACGGCAATTTTGGGAGGTTTTTCCAGCTTCATGGCATCCATATTGGCGTCTGGAGCTGCTATTTCAGCTAAAATGTTGTTTGATTGGGCATCTGATATGACTTGGTATTTTATTCCCCGAATAATAAGCTCATTTTCAAAGGTTTGCGTATATTTATACATAAAACTTCCACCTCTGTAATTGAGCAACCAATGCGCTTCTTGGTCTTTATTCAACACCCAATAGGTAAAACCATAGCTTTTCAAATGGTTGGTTTGTTCTTCATCCATTGGCACTAGAATGTAGGAACCAAAGGCAATATTTATATTTATAAATAGAAAAAAGAATAGTAGATTTCGCTTTCTGGATGTTTTTATCATGCTCTGTTTGGAATTTCCACATAAAATGTAGTTCCCTGTTTCGGTTTTGATTGTAACTTTATTGTCCCTTTCATTTTATCCACAGCTCCTTTTACAATATATAAGCCCAGGCCTGTGCCGGAAACTGATTTGTTGGCTCTAAAAAACATGTCAAATATCTTGCCTTGAAATTCCTCTTCGATTCCCAAACCATTGTCTGAAACCTCAATTTGAGCATTTTTCTCAGAAATGACAATATTTACCTTAATGAATGGAGCCTCTTTCGATACATCGTGGTATTTGATCGCGTTTGATAGTAAATTATTAAACAATAATACCAATCGCAAGCGATCGGCAACGAACTCAATTCCACTGTTTATTTGTAGATCGAATCTTATTTTCGCAGCATTGTCGTGAAATCGCATTCCATCCATAATATCTCTTACTATAGTATTGAAATTGATTGGCACTAATGTTACGCCCATGCCTGCATTTTGAGCATGATCGATCAAATCTTGTGTCACATCCGATAGTTTTTGAATGCTTTTTTGCATCATATCGAAATAAAACAAAGCAGTATCATCTTTTACATCAAGTTTTGCCAGATTTATTAGCCCTAAAACAGACGAAAGTGGCGCTCTCAAATCGTGCGAAGCCCTGTACACAAAACCGTCAAGCTCTTCATTTATTGTTTTTAGCTCTTCATTTGTTCGTACTATTTCTTGTTCGACTTGTTTTTTATCGGTGATATCGCGTGCAGTGCCCAAAATTTGCGTTGGTATCCCATTTTCATCTTGTGAAAAGATGGTTTCTCGGGTGTGAATCCATCTCCAACTACCATTGGGGGCTTTCATTCTAAACTCTTGGTCCACAAATATGTTTGCTGTAAGTCTAGAAAAATAAGCTGGATTGTATTGTACATTTTTGTAATCTTCTTCGTGTATGAGTTTTAAAAACACACTTTCATTGTACAATATAAATTCGTCTTTCGCATAGCCCATCAATTCGGTGAGGCTTTTGTTGGTATAAATATTTTCTTTCAAGCCCAAATCGTATATGTATATGTTGTCGGGCGATAATTCGGAAATGCGACTGTTGAATTTCTCTTGCTTTTTGAGATTCAATTGTGTGAGTTTTATTTCAGTAATATCGATGGCGGATCCAAACAAGCCTTCAAATTGCCCATTTGAATCAAATTTAGGCACTGCATTTTCCAAAATCCACTTAAATTCCCCAGTTTTGTTCTTGAGTCGATATTCAGCGGTAAAGCCTTTTTTATTTTCGATCGAAGGGTTGTAAATGTCGTAAATCAAGTGCTCGTAATCATCTGGGTGAATACCATCTTTCCAACCCCATTCCATCTCGTCATTCAGGGAAATGCCTCTAAAATCGAGCCAAGAATTGTTGTAATAAATAATTTTGCCTTTCTCATCAGAAGTCCAAAGCATGGCTGGCGAAGAATCTGCCAATTGTCTAAATCGCTTGTCTACTTGATCTATTTCGAATTTTACCGCTTCAAGCTTAGCTGCTGCCTTATTACCTCTGCTCGCATACATAAAAACTAAAACAGCACTGATTCCAGCAAAAATAAGATCAGCCAAAAATGGCACGAAAGATTGATTGTAATTTGAACCAACAGAAGTTAAGTACTTGATTAATAGCCAGATAAAGGCTAGGAAAAAGTAAAAAATAACGATAGAAAATTTCGATGTAATCCTCTTCAACGCTTGAGTATTAGTTTAATTTAAAATAAATTTATTTGTAGCCTCTAGCAGATTATGGGCAAAATTTCCCACAAACTCTGCCTTGTCTGTGTACTCCGAATCTAATAAAATGGTTCTAATGCCGAGTTTTTCAGCAGGTATCAGATCACGAATACGATCGCCCACCATCCACGAATTGGCCACATCGATTTTGTGTTTTGAAATCGCTTTTTCAAACAAAAGTGACCCTGGTTTCATGCCCAAAGAAGCGGTAATGGTGCGATGGTACGGGCTAAAGTAAAACTCATCTACCAATTTGCCTATTCTGTTTTGAATTTCATCATGCGTAGCAAATACCTCATTTTCAGTATAAATACCTCTGTCTATACCCGATTGATTGGTAATAACGATGAGCAAATAGCCTTCCTTTTTCAATTTATGCAATGCTTCTTTTACCCCTTCTAAAATCCTAATATCTTCAATCTTGTAAACATAATCTACTTTGTCGCCATTGATTACACCATCTCGATCCAGAAAAACACACTTTTGAGCCATATCATTTTAAAATTACTTTCAATCTTACAAAATTATAAATTAATTTAGCCTGCAAAGATGGCAAAAATATCACACTATGGTAATAATAATTGGAGCTGGAATTACGGGATTAACCTTGGCTTACGAACTAGAAAAACAAGAAAAGCCATATTTACTCATCGACAAATCTAAAAATGTAGGAGGATATCTAAAAACCATACACACGGGAGGCAATATCCTTGAGCTGGGAGCAAATTCGCTTTTGGCTGATAATGAGCTCATTGCCTTGCTGCAGGAGCTTGGTTTGGAGCAGCAAATACAATATTCCAATGGAGTGAGCAAATCGCGGTATGTGCTTAAGAATAAAAAATACCGAATTTTGCCTTCGACACCACTGCAATTGCTTTTTGGATCGTACTTCAACTTTAATACCAAAATTAAAGTGATAAAAGAGTTTTTTAAGCCATTTTTGAAAGTAGAAGCCGAAACAATTGCACAATTTTTTAAACGCAGATTTTCAGATGAAATCGTTCAGTACGCTGTAGATCCTTTTGTATCAGGCATTTACGCGGGAGATAGCGATAAGTTGTCGATCGATGCCACGTTTCCAAATTTGAAAAAATACGAATTTGAGTTCGGCTCGGTTTTGAAGGGGCTGATTCGCAACAGCAAAAGCATAGAAAGAAAGAAATCTATAAATTTTACTGGTGGAATGGAAATGTTTCCGAACGCACTGCTGAGCAAACTCAAGCCCGAAAATGTAATGTTAGACACTGAAATAGCCTCAATTAGCAGAGAGGATGGCCGGTGGCAAATAGCTGCGAAGCAAAAAAATATGGTGTTTGATGCCACTGCCGTTATATTTTGCCTGCCTTCATTTCAACTCAAAACCCTCTTGCCGAGCCACTATGCGGTCGATAACATCAGCAGTATTAGGTATGCTCCGATGGCGGTGGTGCATTCGGTATACAAAAAAAAGGATGTAAAACACGCTTTGAATGGTTTTGGAGGCCTAAATCCTACCATAGAAAACCAGTTTTCGCTTGGAGGAATATGGACAAGCTCGGTTTTTGATGGCAAATGCAAGCCAGATGAAGTACTATTTACCACGTTTGTGGGTGGCGATAGGCAAAAGCACAAATTGGTTGAAAACGAACCTTGGGAAATCAAATTAAAAGTACATCAAGAATTGTGTAGAAACTTTGAAATAAAATCTGAAATACCCGAATTTCAACATTTTTATCTTTGGGAAAAAGCCCTGCCTCAGTACGAAAACAGCATTTTTTTGGCTTGGAGACAAGCCACTGCACTCGAAAAAGATAATATTTATATTTGTGCAAACTGGAAAGATGGCGTTTCTTTGTCGGATTGTATCAAAAAAGCCAAAATTTTAGCCCAATCCCTGCCACATTGAACAAATACATTGTCATAATACCTACATTCAACGAAATTGAAAACATAGAAGCGATGGTGCGAAAGGTATTTTCTTTGCACAAGAAATTTCATTTGTTGATTGTAGATGATGGTTCGCCCGATGGCACTGCAAACAAAGTGAAGGAATTGCAACTGGAATTTCCGCATCAGCTTTTTTTGGAACAGCGAAAAGGGAAATTAGGACTGGGCACTGCTTATATACATGGTTTTAAATGGGCGTTGCAACATCATTACGAGTTTATTTTTGAAATGGACTGCGATTTTTCACACAATCCAGACGATCTGCTGCGATTGCTTACCGAGTGCGAAAACCACCATTTTGATGTAGCCATTGGATCTAGATATGCCAATAATGTAGTAAATGTGGTAAATTGGCCAATGAGCAGGCTCTTGATTTCATATTTTGCAAGTTATTATGTCGAATTTATTACAGGAATGCCCATCAGAGACGCCACTGGTGGTTTCAAATGCTATAAAAGAGAAGTTTTAGAAACGATAAAGCTCGATGATATTCGATTTATAGGTTACGGATTTCAGATTGAAATGAAATTTAATGCGTGGAAATATGGATTCAAGCTAAAAGAAGTTCCTATTATTTTTAAAGACCGTGAAGCTGGCGAATCAAAAATGAGCAAAAGCATCATTGCCGAGGCTATTTTAGGCATTATCAAACTAAAAATATATAGTTTTTTTGAAAGCTATCGCAGAGAAAGGCACGTGTATTGATGTAATTCAATGAAAAAAATTCAGATGATTTAGCTTTGCTATTTAGTATATTTGTGAATAGATGATATAAAAAGTTAAGATGTCAACAATTAAGATTCCAATTTTCTTTGTGGGCGGTAAAGGTGAAAAAAACATCTATACATTGTTTGATAGTGCAGCCAATCTGAGTTGTATTCATCCAGATGTGGTTAAAGACATTGAAATTCCAGTGTCGCTTGGCAGAACAAGACATATAGCCACAGCCGCTGAAGGCCATTACATTGAAGTGAAATTCAGGGTTTCGTTAGATTTTTATTTAGATGATGTGTTGCTGAGTGATGAATTTTTAGTGGTGCCAGGTTTGAGCGAAGATGCCATTATTGGTGCTGCTACCATGCAAAAATGGCGAATTAAGCTGGATTTTGAAATGGACAGGGCAATAGTCGACCCGAAAGTGGCAAAAATGCAATTGATATAACTTTTGAAAACTTTCGCAAGTTCAAAATTCCCTACCATCTGCAAATGCTTTTATTTTATCAAGATTCATGCGATCGTTTAATCGCTCCGAATAATGTACTGCTCTCACTATCAAGCCTTTATCTATCAAAAACTCTGCTGGCATGGTGCTGATAGATTCTCCATCTTTCATCGTATGGATGGGCAAACCAAGTCGAGTGGCTTTGTAAGCAGTCTGCACAAAAGTAGAAATATGGCTAATGGCCGACTTTGCACCCGAACTCTCTATTCCGTATGCATCGTACACTTTTTTTTCTGGGTCAGAAATCAACGGAATGGGTGATACTTCTTGGTGAAACGTACTCATCTGCATTACCTTCTCTTTCGATTCGAAGAAAAATATCATTTCCAGTCCTTTTTCCTTCCATTCTTTTTCCATTTTGGTCAGTAAATGTACCCTCAAATTGCAAAATGGGCAGCCAGCATGTCGAAAAAAACAAATCATCAGCTTTTTGTCTTTATAATCGTTCAAGTCAATTTCTCGGCCAAAGATGTCTTTTTTACGAAAATGGGGTGCTAGAAGGTTGTTCTCAATTCTCATGCGATGCTTATTATCTGTTTTCTTTTTTGTATCAGGTCCTAAACCAGTTTATGCAATCATAGTTCTCGAAAACATACGATCAGCACTTGATTTTGGATTGATGAGATGAAATAATATATTTTATTTTGCCTTTGATAGATGAATAAGTACTTAAAGATCAATTAGTTAAGTACTAAAATAGCAGAATATACAAAAAGTTTACATAAATTTAATGTATGTACATTGAATTTTTCGAGTTAGCTTTGTGTTCTAAATTGATAATGGCAGATAACTGCCCAATTCAACTTTTTTTATTATTCAACAAACCTTTAAAATTACCAACAAAATGAAAAAAATGACAGTATTTGCTTCAGCAATTTTGGTTGCTGCTGCTTCTTTTGCTCAAACGTGGTCGCTTGACAAAACACATGCAAAATTAGGATTTGGAGTTTCTCACTTAATGGTTTCTGAAACTGAGGGCAATTTTAAAACTTTTGAGGCCAAAATCACATCTTCAAAAGCCGACTTTACAGATGCTGTAATCGATTTGACTGCAGATGTAAATTCTATCAATACAGATGTAGTAGATAGAGATAACCACTTGAAAAGTCCAGATTTTTTTGATGCGGCAAAATTTCCTACCATTACTTTTAAAAGCAAATCTTTTGTAAAAGCAGATGCTAAAAACTACAAATTGACTGGCGATTTAACTATGCATGGTGTTACAAAACCAGTGGTGTTAGATGTAATTTTCAATGGCACTGCGATTCATCCTTACAACAAAAAGACAGTTGCTGGCTTTAAAGTGAAAGGTATGTTGAAAAGAGCTGATTTTGCTTTGTCTCCAAACACGCCAGGTGCAGTGGTAGGTGATGATATCGCCTTGACAGCCAATATGGAGTTTTTCAAAGACTAGTTTATGAGTATTTAGATTAATATATTTTGAGTTCAAAAAACCTTTGTAAATTTTACAAAGGTTTTTTTATTGTTTTTCTATTGATTCTTGCACCAAGCTAGCTACAATTTTTGCAGACATGAGCGATAGCGGTATGCCACCACCAGGATGCACCGTGCCTCCGCAAAAGTAGAGATTTTCAACTTTTGAGAAATTTGGATGCCTAAGAAAGGCCGACATCATGTTATTTGAACTGGCACCGTACAAACTGCCTAGAAATGAATGGGTTGTGTTTTGCAAATCGGTTGGGGTAATCGTGTTTTCGTTTTGAATCAACGGCTCAATATCTATCTTTAAATAGTTTTTTATTTTGTTTTGAATACTTTTTCTGGTGGCTTCAACATCCAAATTGAAATCGCCCAAATGAGGTGTATTTACCATTACAAACCAATTTTCAAAGCCTACTGGAGCATCGTTTGCTACCGTTTTGCTACTAATATATATGTAAATAGTAGGGTCGTGGTACATTTCCATTTTATGGAAAAGATATTCAAACTCCTCTTCGTAATTTTTGGCAAAAAGAATGTTGTGAACATCTAAAGCCTCAAAATTGCCTTTTACAGCCCAATGAAATATCAATGCGGAAGTGCTTTTTTGGTTTTGCAAATACATCTTGGGAGCGTTGGTTTGGCCCAACAATTGGCTGTAAGTATTGTTTACATCCATATTGCTAACAACTATATCTGCTTGATAATCAATACCTTTAGCTTTTATTCCATCGGTTTTTTTATGGTTTACATTAATGTTATCGACAAAAGAATTGAATTGAAAAACTACACCTTCTTCCATCGCCAATTTGTAAAGTGAATCGGCAATGCTACGTATGCCTTTTTCGGGCAAATACGCTCCTACATTGTGCTCTAGGTGCGAAATAATATTGAAAAGCGAAGGCATCGTGTATGGATTTGAACCATTGTAAGTGCCATATCGATTGAAAAGCCTTACCAAATACTTGTTTTTAAACCAAGCAGCATTTACCTTATTCATACTCAGTAAAAAACTTGGATTGGCAACATGAATAAGGGCAGGTATATTACTGATTTTCAGTAGTTTACCTATGATATGAATTGGATTTTCAAGAAAAATAGGGGCAAGCAAACGGTATGTTTTGGCTTGTTTTTTTAAAAATGATAACACAACATTTGAATCTACTTTGGTTTTTTCTACAACTTCGTTTGCAAATTCAATAGGGTTGGAATAAGAATTTATAACAATTCCGTCTTCATAAAAATAGCGGGTGATCGATTTAAGGGTTTTATAGGTATAATAGTCTCTTGGATTTTTGTCGCACAATTCAAAAAGCTCATCTACAAGTTCTGGTAGGGTGAATAGGGAAGGGCCAGTATCGAATCGAAAGCCATTCCACAAATACTCTTTTATCTTACCACCATAAGTAGCAGCCGATTCAAAAACGACAACTTCAAAACCTAACTTCCTAAGTCTGATGGCGGCTGCAATGCCAGCAATACCAGCACCTATTACAACAGCTTTTTTATTTGTATTCAAATTAATTTTCTAGTTGATTGTTTGGCAAATGACAGCAAAAAACTGTTGTTTTTGTGTTAAACCAGAAAAAGAAAATATTTGTTGCAGATGAACGATAGTAGGTCGCAGGTTGATTTTGAAATGGCATTTCGTCTGGCCTCAAACCTTCGCACAAACTTTCAGGAAGCTGCTTGATATCAACAGAAGCGCATCGAGAGCTTCCCGAAAGTTGTGAAAATTACCATATCTCATATTTTACCCAATAAAGCCCGAATTTGACACTGAGGTGTTTAGCTCTACTTTTTCATCTGGAATCGCCAAAAATGGCACTTTGGTATGCAAAGCCATTTGTTTGGTGACGCTGCTGTGGAAAATATCGCTCAAAAAACTGCGTTGGTGGGCTATCATCACGATCATCGAAGCGTGTTTTTTTGCGGTAAAATCTTCTACAGCATGTATCAAATTTTCACGGTACGAATGGTTCATTGTTACTTCAGAATGTTTGAATATTTCTTTCACATATTCGAAGTTTTTCTTTTCAAAAGCCTTATTTTCCTCATCTCTGTATGGCTCCGTTACATAAAACACATTTAAAGTGGCGTTTAATGTTTGCACGGTTTCGATCAAAAAATCTGGAATAAAATCAAGGCCTTTGAAATCGGTAGCAAATACTATTTGGGCATCTTTTTCAAACGAGCCTTTGTAGTTTTTAGGAATCGCCAATACTGGAATTTTCTTTTCATCGATCACGCTGGTGGTATTGTTGCCCCAAAGTGAACTGAAGCCAAAATAATTGCCTTCTGTGCCCATTACGATCATATCTGCATGCTTGGTAAGTGCCAATTCCACCACCGATTCATCCAAAATACCTTCTTTTATATAGGTAGTGGCATCGATACCTTGTGCTGTTATCATGGCTTTCACCGTTGCCATTTGGTCGTGCACCAATTGTGGCAAAGGCATAATATCGATATATGGTTGCCAAACTGGCGTGGCATTTACCAGTATTTCGGGCGTATGCACATACACTACATACAATTGAGCTTTGATAAGTTTGGAAAGTGAACAGGCGTATCTCACTGCATTTAACGAGCAATCAGAAAAATCGATAGGGACAAGGAGCTTCTTCATCATAAAATTGGTTTAAGTGTTGCATTAATTTATTTGAAGTTACGCATCATAAACCAATAAAATGAAATAATAGGGCTAATTATTTACCAAAATTCTAGTATAAATTATACATTAGAAATAATAAGAAAAACACGGATTTTAAAAATCTTATTAATTCAAATAGAAACTTCCAATACGATAGCGGTTGAAGTTGAAATTTATTTGGTAATAATTACTAACGGCTACTATTTATTGTCGATAGAAATATGTGCCCAATTTTCGCCTCTTTTTATTCTGTAAATAGCCATTTCGCTAATGCCAAACTGCTTGGCTATCATCTTGTTACGCATTTTCCCTCGTTTTATCAGCCTTTTTATTAATATTACTTGTGTCACAGTTAGTTTTTGCCCTTTTTGCTTGGCAACCACTTCTTGCGAATTTAGCAAATCGCGGGCCTCTTTTGCACGTGCGGTTTTTTCAAGTTGTGTGCTCCATTGCAGATTTAGGAAGTAATTGTTAAGCACATTTTTATCGAGGTGCGTGACATATATTTGATCTGGCCTTGGTGGCGGCAAAAAATGGACAGCTACTAATTTGTGCACAAGGTACGATTTGCGTTTCTCGCCCACTGGCATTATGGTAATCATTTCTCGCTTGTTGGTATCGATGTATGGCACTATAAATCGACCGTCAGAAGGCTCTTTGTGAAATAAAATAACCCGACCAAAACTGGTGATCGCAAATTGACGATCGCCCTTAGTATCTACAAAAAATACTTTTACTTTTTCGGTCGATTGAATTTTTACCGCAGCACCGCCCGCAGGTAGTTTTATGCCCGTGAGCCTAAACTTTTGCCATTCTAGGTTATCGACAGCATTGTTTTGCACATTGCCATCTTTGTGTTTGATAAACTTTAAATTGTAGGGGTTGGGAATGAATGTTTTTGCGATCAGCAAATGGAGCGAATATTTGCGAGACGACCTTTCTAATTTACCATTTTTGCTTGGAACATTTTTGAGCAGATTTAAAAATATTCTTGCTTTTTCGATGATGGGCTTTATTATTTGGCCATCATCGATGTTTTCAGTAAATGTTTTTGCATTTCCAAGTGTAGAAACGACAAGTCGGTACGAGTATCCACTCGGTAGCGGTACCTCTTTCCATACCTCGATTGTGGGGGCTTGAAGGCCCTGCGAAGCTGTTGCAATTGCCATAGGCTGCTGATGTGATTGTGTTGTTGTTTTGTGTGGGAGCAAATTTAAGAAAAAACAATGTTTATAGCACTATGCAATGCCTTGTTGTAATTATTTTTTTGCGATCGTTGTGTCACAAGGCTTTGCTGTTACACGTGACAAAAAAATGCAGTTTCGTATTTTGGAGTTTTTAAACGAGACAGTATTACGAAAGCACAAAAAACGCAACTAACTAAAAACACCGATAACGCAACTATAACTATTTGGTAATGAATGAATTAAAGAAAATAAAAATAATTTTGGTATTTTAGATTAATTTCGCCTAATTGCATAAATATAAGAGTTATAGGGCATTTTAAAAGGTGACAAAGCAAAACAATGACAGAACAAAATATTATCGACTTTGTGGTTGAAAAACTAATCAAATATCCTGACATTAAATACAACAAGAAGAGTGACAGCGAACTTGAAATATTTTGCCGTAACGAACATGGTTTTGACATTTTGTTGCAATTAGACCAACGTGAGAACACGTTACATTTCGGAACTTTTCATTGGCACTTTGACAATGACGAAGAAGAAACTGACGAAATGCTAAATCAACTTTTTTTAGGTTTAACTGGAATTGCTAGATTGAAAGAACTTTCAAAAAATGGTAAAGCCTACAAATGGACACTACAAATTCAAGACAGAGACGGTAATTGGTTTGACAATGGAACTATGGGACTTATGAATTTTATTTTTTGGACAAAGACAGACATAAAGTATTTACAGAACGACCTTTTGCCGAAAGACATTTTATACGCAGACAATAAAACGGAATAAAAGTATGACCGAAATAAAAACGCCCTATAACATCATATTTATGAATTTTGCGAGTTTTCTGTTTGGCGAGTTTATTTTTCTGCCTATCTTGGTCACGGTGGATAAATACGCGCTCCTCCATCGCAAAAATTCATAAATATGTGGGCGTTATATGCCACTTTTGGACGACACCAATGAGAGAGAAGAAACTGAAAGAATATTTGGAAGACAAACTGTCCGCTGACCAGTTATCGCTTGACTTAAAAGACAGCCAGAAGCGGACAGGATATGACGTCACAACCGTTTACATTGACAGCTTGAAAGACGGTGAATTTGAAATCAAAAAAGAACACTTAATAAAACTCTGTGACGACACCATTTCAAACAATCTTTCACCAACTGACCTAAACACAATTGGTTTTGCATTAATGACTTCTGACCATTTTTATTGGGACAGTGATTCGCCAGATGGAGAGATAGTAGGAAATGTAATTTTAGAATTTGACAATCCTGAAATTGGTTATGACATAACAATTAAGAATGTGCTACTTTGGAAAGATTATTTACGAACTGGAGAATATCGGCTTGACAAAAACGAACTAAAACAAAAATTTCAAAGTAAGGGTAAATACAAAGAACTTTATCAGGACATTGACGAAATTCTTTGGAACGATTGGGACCCAATTGGAATCAATGACACAGCTCCGAGAGACGAATATCAAAGTTACACCCCGACAATTTTTACTTTAAAAAATAAAGGTGCTGACCAAGAAGTAATTGCACAAAAGTTATTTGAATTAGAAACTAAAAATATGGGACTTGATGGTAACATAAAACACTGCAGACAAGTAGCAGAAAAAATTGTTATGTTGCGATGACGAAAAAAAAAGCGGCATATAACATCATATTTATGAATTTTGCGAGTTATCTGTTTGGCGAGTTTACTTTTCTGCCTATCTTGGTCACGGTGGATTCTTTCGCCCTCCTCCATCGCAAAAATTCATAAATATGCGGGCGTTACATGAAATTTTTAGTGACGGAAACTCGAAATAATACCCCTAAATTTGGGTCATGGCAAGACTGACAAACTTTGAGAACGCTTTTATTGACATTAACAAGTTGACTGAATATTCATTGAATGAACATCACCCATTTGGAAAGGAGAAAGCGGTCGTTTTTAGATCAGTTTTGGGAATTGGAATTAATGAAGCAGATTTATTGAAAAGTGAGATCTTGAAAGGACTGGCTAAGAACGAATGTATTGAACGAGAACAAGATGAATTTGGAAAACGATTTTCAATAATTATGAAAATTCGTATATTTGACAAAGAAGCGTTTTTAACAACAGGTTGGATCATAAGAAGTGGCGAAAATTTCCCGAGATTGACAAGTTGCTACATTAAAAAAAGAAGCAAATGAAAAAAGAACTACTAAAACTGTTTGACACAGTAGCCATATTGAAAGACTTGCCAGAGAATAAAGTAGTTTTTGGTCAAGTTGGAACCATTGTAGAATTGCTATCTGATGAAGTATTTGAAGTTGAGTTTGCTGACAAATTTGGGGAGACAATTTCCGAATTTGCGGTTAAATCCGAGGACTTGATGCTTTTACATTACGAACTTGAGTACGCAGACTAAGAAAAAATTCATGTAACAAGGTATTTATGAAAGAATGGGGCTTGTTGGTAGGTCGTAGTTTTGTGCTCCTACGTAGCTTGTCCAGGGGACAATTTAGCAGTCCTGTCTCCCATTCCTACATAAATACCCGGGCGTTAAGTGCGATTTTAAGCAGCCTTAGCGATATAACAACAATTTTAACCAATTTATTATTAACTATTTAAAAACAAAAAAAGATGAAAAAGAAAGTGATTACCGCAATTAGCATCATTATCGTTACAATGGCATGTAACAAAGAAGCTTCAATTAAGCCTCTAATTGAGCCACCAGTAAGTTCAGCTGTCCAAAGTGAGGTCTACAAGGACGCACTTCAGTACAATTTAATTATTTTCAATAGTGCTCGTAAAAATAGCTCTGAGGAAACTAGTACCGCACGAACATATGAGGATTTAGCCACAAAAATTGAGGCAGAATTATTGGATAGCATTGGTGTAGTAAAAGGGGAGGCAATAAAAAATGAGTACTATGCTTATAAAAACTCCAATGCATATTCTAATGTTGAGAAAAATCAACAGATTCTTATTTCAAAATTTGCGAAGAGCCTAAAGACAAGTAGAATTACATCTGATAATGATATTTTAACTGAGATTAATGGAATCGCTTCAGAAATGATAGATAGTACATCAACTTCGTCAATTCAAGCAAAATTTTCTAAACAATTAAATTCTAAATTAATCGAAATTACTTTAAAGTATTCGGCAGATACAGCAAAAGGTATAGATATTGCTAAATACAAAGAAGAAATAGTTTCAGCAGTTAGTTTAATTGTTAGCGACATTAATTCTTCCCAACTTTCAAAAGAAGAAAAAGAAACATTGTCAAATTTGTGTTATGCTTCGCTCGCTACAATAATTAATAATGTTAATTTAACGAGTGGTGGCGGGCCTACTATGCGCGTTACTGGCTTCTGGAATACATTTACAAAAGTGATTGCAACTGTTGCGGCTGTTGTTGTTACCGTTGGAGCAATAGCTGGCGGTTCTTTGATAGCAGGTCCTGTTGGAACGGTCGTTGGGGCTGTAATGGGTGTCAACATGGGTAATAACATTGGACGCCAAGTTTATTGTTCTCAAGCACCTAGAGTTCCCAAGTGTTCAGCTTGTGAAAATAATTTAAAAAACACCGTAGGTGGCTTGGTTTTAATTTGGGCTAAATGTTAATTTTCATGAGAAATTCAATAGTTAGCATATTATTTTTCTTATCAGTTGTAGCATACGCTACAACTGATAATTTGCTTGATTGGAAGAATTCTAAGTCTGATACATTTGATATAGAAATAGCAGAAAACTTTAGAGCAGCAAACTACACCAAACGAAATGAAAAAGGCAGAATATATATTTCGAAGAACGCTCTGTTATTTGGTTTTGACTCAATAAGTAAAATCAAGTTTGAAGACATAAAAAGGGTTCGAATTGGCTACTTTAATTATCCTTTTATAAAAATAGTGCTCAGATCTAAATCCAAGTCATCTTTTTTGATTTCATTCAGGCATAGGTCTGAATATGAGATATTTATTAGAACGATGAAAG